>NZ_JAAHGK010000413.1:0-5624 GCF_010672505.1 Okeania sp. SIO2B9
GTTAGAAGAAATTCTGTTTGAGCGTTGTCAAGTTCTTTTAACACAGCAATTTGCAATCAAGGCTATAACCCAGTACCATTGGTGGCCGAAAATTCAGGTTTAATTACTCCGATGCTACCGGATTTGATATTATACAGCAGATTTAATCATGTTGAACAAAGTTGTGAAACAATTATCAGTAGCTACAGCAACAGTAGGATTAGTAACTTTAGGCGCGACTTTCGCTCATATCCAAACTGCTAATGCTGCTGCCATCAGGTCAGGATTTAACTCAAATACGGCCGTTCGCCCATACAAAAGTAATCTCTGACTTATTTTCATCATTTAGTATTGTCCGCGCCCTAATTACGTAGTGCTATATCTCGCAATTTTGTTGTTGAGGCCAAAAAATCCTTGAAAAGCAATTTTCTTTTAGAGACTTTTCTTAAACAATTAACAATGGCCTGGAATTGGCTGAAGAATACTCACAGACCATCAAGCTGAACCTGAAATACATCGTCATATTATTAACCACATTTATGAAAAAATGTCAATAAGTGAACCACCCATTTTAGGGGTCGAATGAGAGTATAAGCTTTTGGCATTGGTAGTTGGGTCGGAGTCATATTCTTATCTAGTTATCTTTTCGATTTTCTAATGACTTGAATTGTTAAGTTTTTTTCAATTTAGATATAACTTAATAAACATTGCTAGAGCTTATTACTATCCAAAGTAAAAGAAATTAACATCGATCCCTGTAGATGTTAAATTATTGTTAACTGAAAATTAAAGAGATAAAAATACAGATAAATTTGTATGACTGCAACAACGCCAAAACCAACAACAGTTCCAGATTTTTGCGAAGGTATCCAATATTTTGGAGAAGCTTGGCCTGATTTTGAGACCCACGGTAATACTCCAGCAATAGCAGAAGGAAGTAAAGCGATCGCCTCACCAAGGGACCCTGCTGGGGTATATCAAACTCTCCTCTATGCTGATGCTCTGCGTTACCTAATGCTACAAGTTACAGGCAGCAAAGCATCAGGACACCCTGGTGGTTTTGCTAGTCAAGCTGAAGCTTATGCAGCACTGGTAATGTTAGGCTACAAAAATATTATGACAGAAGTCGGACACCATGCCCCCGGTTTTTATAGCGCTGCATTTCTAGACCGCTCCCTAGAAGACATGGAAATCTCCACAGTACAGCAAATGCGCGATCGCTTCCGGGAAATGCACGGACTTCTCGGGCACCTATCTGGCTGCATCCCAGGACTTTTAAACCCTGCCGGACCACTGGGTCAAGGGCAACACTTCGCCATGGCAGCAGCATTATTACACCGTGACACTCTATTTCCATTTACCATGGGAGATGGTGGTATGGGCGAACCATACCCAGTCAGCGCCATGGCACATTTCAATACTGCTTATCCTGAAGTTACCAACTTTTTACCAGTATTAGTGTGGAATGGTTACAGTCAAGAACACCACAGTATGGTATCTACCAAAACCAATGAAGAAATGATTGCCTATTGGAAAGGTAACGGTTTTGCGGAAGTAGTACTGGTAGATGCTAAAGACTTCGACGACAAAAACCAAGCAGGAGATTATATAGATAGCAGTGCTTTCTCTTTTGAAAAGCGTCTAGAATTCACAAAAGCTGTATTAGAAAATGTGGATAAAGCTGCAAAATCTGCTCTCGGTGGCACACTTACCATTTTTATTATCAAACAACTTAAGGGTACAGGGGTTCATGCCAGAGGTTCAAAATCTCATAACCTCTATCCTAAAGATACTCTCGACAGTCCCCACATGATCGAAGCTCTCAAAGAACGTGCTTTACCAGTAGCAGGTTGGGAATTAGTCCGGAAAAATTGCGAACGTGCTGCTGGGGGTCCTGCTTCTAAAACTGTTGTCACTGAATTTGAATACCCGCTAGCAGAATTAGGTCAACTACCTCTAGAAGAATTTGCTGTTGGTGGAGATCCGAAAGTTGCCACAACTGCAATGGGAGCATTAATAGCTCATGTCGGTCAAAAAGACCCTCATTTCTTGCTGACAAATGCGGATGGTAACGCTGCATCGGGAATTAACAATGTTAACCAGGCATTGAAAATTATTCACCCCACCCCCGACGACATTTATTTCCAAGGCCCGAAAGGTCAAGTTTACGAACCTTTGAGCGAAGATGCTTGTGCGGGAATGGCTGCGGGTTTGGCATTGATGGGAGCGAGGACAGTTTGGTGTTCCTATGAATCTTTTGCTATTAACGGCGTACCTATTTGGCAGACTGTCACCCAAGCAATGGCTGAATTGCGTCACCTTACTCCTTCAACAATTACATTATTTACTGCGGGAGCATTAGAGCAGGGGCGCAACGGTTGGACGCACCAACGCCCAGAAATTGAGGCTTATTTTGCAGCGATGATGCGCAATGGGAATGTGTTTGCCCTGTTCCCACCCGATGCTAACAGTATTCAAGCTTGCTATGAGTGGGCGCTGACAACCAAGAATAAGGGTATAACAATCACTGCAAGTAAATCTCCGCTACCAATTCGGACTACTTTTGAACAGACAAGACAAGGGTTGCGGGATGGTGCTGTTGTTCTCCAAGAAGTTGCAGGAGACCAGACAGTTGTGTTTGCGGTAGTGGGAGATATGCCATTAATTCCAGTATTTGAAGCTGCTGCTTATTTGGAAACTGAAGGTATTGGGGTGCGCATAGTCTCGGTGATTAATCCCCGCCGTTTGTATCGTTCCCAGGATACAGGTTGGGATACTTGCTCTGAAGCTGATGGCGGATTTTTAGATGATGCTGGTTTTGAAAAGTTATTTGGTGGTGATGCCTTAATTGGCGTGACTGGCGGTGCGAGTTTAATGTTGGAACCGATAATGTTACGGAGTCAGGTTAAGCGGGATACCTTTGCTTGGCGTCGGGGAGAGACTGCTTCCAGTGCTGGTCAGGTGATGGCTTTTAATGGTTTAACTGCCGAGACTTTGACTAAGCGAGCGATCGAGTTGGTACATTGAGATGATGAGTTAATCTGAGTCGTAGGTTGGGTTAAGCGTTGATCGCAACCCAACACCCTAATGTCACTACACGGAAGTCATGCATTCAAAAGTCAAGAAGTAAGGTATTTGTCCTTACAAAGGTTTGGCTTATTTTGATTGTACAGAAGAGGATGCCAGATATTTCTATGGACGTACTGCTCTAACTGATGAATTATTAGAAAAGGTGCGTGTTGGTAATTTTCTGGCTGTCTTGGGTGCTTCGGGCAGTGGTAAATCTAGTGTTGTCAGGGCAGGATTGTTATATCAATTACAGTTGGGAAGGCGTTTGTCTGGTAGTGAAAGTTGGCAGATTAAAATTTTTCATCCTGGCGAACATCCCCTAAATTCTTTGGCACTCGATTTTTTAGATTCTGAGTTATCTGATATTAAACGCGCTACCCAATTAGCTCAAGCTGAGGAATTGATCAAAAAAGGTTCTGAAGGTTTGAGGCAAATAATTTCTGTGGCGGATACACCAAAACTGGTGCTGGTAGTAGATCAGTTTGAAGAAGCTTTTACCTTATGTCAGGATACCTCAGAACGTCAGCAGTTTTTTGCCTGCTTGTTTGATGCTTTACCGAAAACGGATAAACTCTGTTTAGTCTTGACTATGCGGGCAGATTTTTTTAGTAAATGTATTGAACAGGAATATAGCGGACTGGCACAACTTATGCAGCAACATGGTGTTGTTGTGATGGGAATGTCCGAAGAGGAGTTAAGAAAAGCAATTGTAGAACCAGCAAAACAGGTAGAATTGGAAATTGAGCCAGCACTGGTGGAACAAATACTGGCAGATGTAGCGGATGCTCCAGGGTATCTGCCATTGTTACAATATACACTGACAAGGCTGTGGGAGGAAAGAACAGATAATTGTTTGCAGCTCAAGACTTATGTGCAATTGGGTGGTGTGATGGGTACATTGCGTCAACGTGCTGATCAGGTGTATGAAGGATTTTCTGAAGAGGAAAAAGCAGCAGCGCGATATATTTTTCTAGAACTAACGCAGTTGGGAGAAGGTACCGAGGATACCCGCAGAAGAGTATTGCAGCCGAATTTAGTTAATGAGCGTTATGGAGAAAAACTGATTGAGACTGTAGTTCAGAAGTTAGCTGATGAAAAGTTGGTTGTTACGACTGAAATAGTAGCAAAAGGAGGACGAGCAGAGAGAGTAGCAGTGGTGGATGTGGCACATGAAGCATTGATTCGTCACTGGAGTCTATTGCGGAGTTGGGTGAGTGAAAACCGCGATGCAATTAGAGTCAAGCGTAAGATTGAGATGGCGGCTGAAGAGTGGGAAAGTCAAGGGAAATTAAAGGATTATTTGTTTGTGGGGTTAAAGTTGACGGAAGCAGAGAATTTTTTGGGGAATTATGAAAAGTTAGGTTTGCTGTCTGTGTTGGGGAAGGAATTTATGGATCGCAGCATTCGGCAACGCAAGATAAATAAATGGTTTAGGGTTGGGGAATTTGCTGCTTTTATCAGTGTGGTTGTGCTAGGAGCAGGTTTATCGATTTATTTGGGGATACAATTGAGTGTACAATTAGAAAACCAGACACTTTTTCAGATACAAAACCAGACACTTTTCCAGAATTTCGGAAGTCCTTCAGCAATTGCCTTTAGTCCAGATGGCAAACAGATTCTCAGTGCAAGTAGAGACAGGACTTTGCGCTTGTGGGATACAGATTCGGGTCAACTTCTCCGTACCATAGAAGGTCATACAGATGATGTCACAGCGGTCGCCTTTAGTCCAGATGGCAAACAGATTCTCAGTGCAAGTAGAGACAGGACTTTGCGCTTGTGGGATACAGATTCGGGTACACTTGTCGAGACCCAGGAATTAGAAGGTGATACAGATAGTGTCACGGCGGTCGCCTTTAGTCCAGATGGCAAACAGATTCTCAGTGCAAGTAGAGACAGGACTTTGCGCTTGTGGGATACAGATTCGGGTACACTTATCCGTATAACAGAGTAATCTTGGTCTTGGAGATGACTTAAACGGCTCATCAGTTTTGAAGTTTTGTGTTTTTTCATCTACATTGACTTAATCAAAGAATAACAATACAATGCCTTAGAAAAGCATACTATTAGACAGCCTCGACTTACGCATACATGAAATCCATCAGAACCAAGCTCAAACTGAATAACAAACAGAAAACCCTGATGGCTCAACACGCTGGTTATAGCAGATGGTGTTATAATTGGGGTTTAAATTTATGGAATGCTGCTTATAAAGATGGTTATAAACCAAATATTCGTAAGCTTAGAGAAACTTTTACTAACCACACAAAACCACTTTATCCCTGGATGAAAAACTTGTCATCTAAAGTCTATCAATATGCTTTTATCAACTTGGGTGAAGCATTTGAGAACTTCTTTCAAGGGTTAAGTAAATATCCAATATTTAAGAAAAAAGGTAGGTCTGATTCTTTCACAATTGATAATTCTGGAAGACCCATAGAATTAAATGGATGGAATCATAAATTACCTGTTATTGGTTGTGTCAAAACTTACGAACCTATTGAGGCAACAACTCAAAAAATAACCATTAGTAGACAAGCAGGCGATTGGTACTTAAGTTGTAGCTACGAATTTACTCC
>NZ_JAAHGK010000414.1:0-5623 GCF_010672505.1 Okeania sp. SIO2B9
AGGATTGAATCAAAGGATTTTTTTTTCTTCTTTCTCCATGAATGGAGAGGCTTTATACCTGAATTTTTCGGTAATACTTTTCCTTACTTTCTTATTCCTTGTTCCTTCTCCTAAACCATGAATTACAGCACTTTTTAGAAAACGTGAGGTACACTTTGAAGACTAATCTTTTTTCCCTACTCCCTAAAGTCCTAAAATTTTGTACCTTATTAACTCCAAAACTGCTATAATTTTAGATTTTTGATTGGAAAAAATCTCTTTATCTCTTTATATATTTCAGGTCTTGATATTAGGATTTTTTTTCCTAATACCAACAAATAGTATTACATTTATTACACTTAAACTTTAATTGAGAAACAGAGACTATTCTAAATTAAACCAGCATAATAGATTAAAAATTATTAATACTAATCAAACTGAGAATAAATAAAATAGTAGTACCAGAAGAACTAACAACAAACATTAGCGATCGCCCGATCGGCACATTCAAAATATAAAATATCGAATAAAAAAATCGCGCAATGACAAAAGCAACTGCCGCTCCTATTGCCAAAATAGAATCTTGTTGTGTTAGATATGCCATCAAAGAAGCTGCTGTAAACACAATAAAAGTTTCAAAAGAATTTTGATGTGCCCAAGTTGCCCTCTTAGCATAATCAGGTAATTTTTCAAACATCGCCCTAGGAGCACCCGGTTCATAGCCTACTTTAAGACGACCGTAGGCTACTACTAAGAAAGGTGCGTAGACTAGCACTGCTCCTATTACTATGCAATTTAGTAATATCGACGATGCTGGTAACTCCAACAAACTCATTTTTTTTCGCTATATTAATCTAGATAGAACAGAGTTACTACTTTACGTTGATCTTCTGCATCTTGACAAGTCTTCAACAGAGTATTACTTTCATGAAAAGCAAAGCAAATAAGCTGTTGACATCGAGAAATAATTTCCTGGTTACAAATAGAGCTTGCTTCAGCTAAAGATAATTGGTCATTTTTAGGATTTTCCACTAAATGAATAACCTTATCCAATTCTTGGCGAGATTCTCTAGGTTGCCGTTTCATACTTTGAGGTAAAATAACAGTAACTAAGTTAGGATCGGCTCTCATTGCCCCCCGAACTACTGCTAAATTAGTACCTGTTGCCCCTGATGTAATAACATGATTCGATCCTAAAACCAAGGCATAACTTAACAACTCAATTAATTGTTGATGAGTAATAGGAACATGACGAGAACCCAAAATAGCAATTCGTTTAGAACCTGTTTGTTGGATTGCTAAAAGTTCCTCTAAAAAGTCATCTACCTTGGGAATATCAATTGATTGACTCAAAGATTTTATCTACTGTAATAAAATTGCCTAGAGGATTATAACAATTAAATATATTTTTGTACATCTATATCTTTAAGCTAAACCCCTGAGAAGCCTCACGCCATAATCTGTGATTTGACGACCAGATGAATCGGCGGTAAATTAATGGGGTGATTATGCCTCATTAATTTACAAATTTTTATGTTATCATCGAACTATGCTGGTTTGAGCTAATCGCCACCAGTCATAAACCATGAAAATTTAATAGGATATGGGGTCGTTGGCCCGAATTCCTAGTCAACCGTGGGAAAACGTAAAATATTATTGCGGAACTAGGTGAGCAGTTTTTTATGTGCAAAAAGAGCGGTGGGGCATCTCGTTCTTAAAGCTCGTAGAGTCCGACGGGATACCGGGACTGTGAAACGAGAGAGCTTACACTATACCGTCAGGTTAGTGTGGGAGTATGTCACGAAAAATAACAATTGATCGTTAAAAATATGCTCAAAACTCCAGCATGGGCAAAGGCTTTTACTCAACCAGCTCAAGAATTCCCACCTACTACTTTATCAATTATTTCTGGTGTTGTCCCATCTGGATTAAGAGGTTGTTTATATAGAAATGGTCCTGCTAGATTATCACGGAATCAACAGCAAGTAGGACATTGGTTTGATGGAGATGGTGCAATTCTAGCAGTGCATTTTAATTCTTCTTTTCTGGAAGGTCAAGAACCTTGGGCTACTTATCGTTATGTGCAAACAGCAGGGTATAAGCTTGAGACAGAAAAAGAAAGATTTATTTTTGGTGGCTATGGAATGAACCCTCCAGGAAATTTTTGGGATAAGCTTACTCAACCAATAAAAAATGCTGCTAATACCTCAGTTTTGGCTTTGCCAGACCGGCTTTTAGCACTATGGGAAGGTGGACATCCCCACAGTCTCAATTTGGAAACCTTGGCAACTTTGGGACTAGAAGATTTAGGAGGCTTAGAAAATCATCAAAGCTATTCAGCACATCCTAAAATAGATAGTGTCACAGGTGACATCTATAACTTTGGAGTAACTCCTGGACTAAATAGCTCGCTCAATATCTACCGCAGTGATAGTACTGGAAAAATTCAGCAAAAAGGTCTGATTCCGATATCTGGTGTCCCTCTAATTCACGATTTTGTTTTAGCAGGTCCATATCTAATATTTTTTATTTCACCAGTACGTTTAAAACTACTGCCAGCTTTTACAAAGATAAAAAGCTTTAGTGATGCTTTAACCTGGCAACCAGAGCTAGGAACACAGATTTTAGTAGTGGATCGCTCATCTCTACAACTCATCACTCGTCAAGAAACGGAACCCTGGTATCAGTGGCACTTTGGCAATAGCTATGTAGACTCAGATGGCACAGTATTAGTTTACTTAATCCGCTATAAAGATTTTAACCAAACAAATAAGTACCTCCAAGAAGTACCTACTGGCCAAACTCATACTCCTGCTCATGGGATATTCTGGCAGATACGCCTAGAACCTAAATCTGGTCGTATCATTGACAGTTATAAATTATTGGATATTCCCTGTGAGTTGCCTACGGTTGCTCCTGCTGAGGTCGGAAAACCATTTCGCTTTAGTTATTTGGCAGTTCATAAACCAGGAATAGATATTAGTCAAGAAATGTTTGGGGCGATCGCCTGTTTCGACCATCACAAAAATACTCTTACTACCACCAATTTAAGGCCCAATTGCTATCCTATGGAACCTATCTATGCTCCTGATGCTGAAGATGCTCAGAAAGGATGGGTATTAACTGTTATTTTTGACGGTGAGCGCAACTGTAGTGAGGTCTGGATATTTGATAGTTCCAAATTAGATGCCGAACCTGTTTGTCGGTTAGCCTTACCAGAAGTTTTACCAATGGGTTTCCACGGTACTTGGAGTCATTTCAGTTAACAGTTATCAGTGTACCTCTTGCTGTTTGCGCAGCATGACAAAGGTCAAGCAAGAGGCTTGATATAAGGAATATTCTCTTATCTTGGTCAATCAATTCCGTTTTAAAGGAGAGGTAATTTCAGTTATCAGTTATCAGTTATCAGTTATCAGTTATCAGTTATCAGTACCTCTGCAATAAGGAGGCTTGAAATAAGGAATATGTTCTTTTTTTTCTCCCCTTAAAAGCTATGCTTTATAAGCATCTTTCTTAACATAAAACGTAGACATTAGTGAGAATTTATGTATAAGTCATTTGAGAGGCTTTTTCCTCAGAAAAGTGTATTGAATTAGACGTTTTTTTGAATATTCTTACTCCCCACACTCCCCACACCTCCCCATCCTCCCCACCCTCCCATCAAGGTTTCAGGAGTTCCTTATAAGGGATAGCCTTAAAAGGGGGAGGCGCATACCCAAAATTTTTCGGTAATTAACAATTAACAATTAATAATTGTTTAACCAACCGCTAGCTGAAAATGATTGAGCAAACTTTCAAAGTCGAAGTCTTGTGCCATTAGTCTATTGACACATTCTACTTTCACAGGTTCGTGTAGACGGACACTACCAAAAGTTCTATCTATAATTTCCACAGTAGATAAAGTATCATAGTCCACTGACAAAACAGGCACTTCCACATACTCAGCACGACGTAGCACTAACTCATCCGGAGGCAGTTGCCCAGTTAAAATGAGACAATGGGTAGAAGTCTCTAAAGCTGCTAGTTGAATGTCTGTGCGATCGCCTCCGGTAACTACTGCCATATTTGTAGCTTTACGGAAATATTTAATCGCTGCACTAACACTCATTGCGCCAATTGTCAAGCTTTCTACCATTAAATCCAGGCGGTCAGGGCGACAAAGAACCTGGGCGTTTAATTGCTTAACTAATTCTGCCACTGTGACACTGCGTAAGAGACTGCTTCTCGGCAATATTCCTAATACAGGAATGTTCCTAGACTCTAGAAAAGGTTTCACTAAAGTAGTTACTGTTTCTTGTGCTGCTAGTGGTACATCATTAATGACCACACCCAAAAGGGAACTACCCAAACGTTGTTTAGCTGAGAGTAAAGAGTCTATATAAGAACCTGAATTTGGACGAGTCACCAAAATTACGGCAGCATTAAGAATTTCCGCAACTTGTACTAGGGATAATTCAAATAGATTACCCTCATCTAAATTACTTGGTCCTTCTAATAAAACTAAATCTTCTCCTTCTATCTGTAGATATTGGGCTAGAGTTTTTTGATAATCAGTGTTGTCCTCTCCAAGCAAACGCTTTTTTATAGTACTGTCATCCAGCATTAACATAGTTGGCCGAATACTATTTTCTGAAAGCTTGAGAGTTTCAGTAATAAACTGTACATCAGCATCAATTTCTACAGATACTGAATTTAAAGAGTTTCCCAAGGGTTTTCCATAAGCAATGCTTATCCCTTGCTGTTGCAGCTTATGGGCTACTCCTAAAGTAATTGTAGACTTGCCACTGTAAGCTTCGGTCGATCCAATTAGCAAATAATTGGCAGATTTTGGCACACCCTCACTCCCGCAATCAATAAACTTTTGACATCCTCACCTTCCTATAATAAAGGTGATTCCTCACCACGCCACCTTTTTAGAGATGGTCGCTGAACGGGGTTGACAGCTCTACGCACGACACCTCATCAGAGGTCTTACACGCACTCCCTGTCCATTTTTAGTCTCGGAATGCCCTCCCGGGACAGATGTATCGTTTGGACAAAAAAACATCAACAATGCTTTTTGTTTTGCTTCCAGGTTGGATTTTACCATAGCCCTTCAGTCATTTTCCTATTGCTGTATCGTTCCCGGTTTCAACTCATAATGAGTGTATATCGCTGGCAGCTTAAGGTGGGGATTTCAACCATTTAGATCGTAACACAAAAGTCCCTCTAGAAGGAAGTAGCTTGTGACTCAAAGAGTTCGGTCTATATAATTTTGATTTTATATTAAATTCTCAGGAGGAAAAATATTGATTTTTTTCAATCAAAAATATAAAACCAATGAAATAATCAATCAACTATTTTAGTATTATTAAAGTAAACTTTCAATCAGGAATTAAATTTCAAGGTGAATCACTCATAGCGAAGTAGCTTTCCATAGAAATTCTTAGAAAAATCTACATTATGAGTACGATGATAAATGAGCAAGACATCGATTAAAGAATCAACAAATTCATAAGTGGCCATTGTTGTATCATAACTAAGTTCCTGATTACCATCAAACTGCATTCGGCAACGAGTTATGTCTGCAGGTAATATAGAAACATTCCAGGTGACAACAAAAGGGATATTCTCTCCTCCTTCAATATCTCTTGCTCCTTCCAGA
>NZ_JAAHGK010000415.1:0-5623 GCF_010672505.1 Okeania sp. SIO2B9
TGTTGGGTTAAGCGGGAGTGCAACCCAACCTACAGTGCAGACTATATTACTCCCACTCAATAGTACCAGGAGGCTTAGAAGTGATATCATACACCACTCGGTTAACTCCCTTAACCTCATTCACAATGCGGTTAGAAATACTTTCCAACAGATCGTAAGGAACACGAGACCAGTCAGCAGTCATTCCATCCTCACTAGAAACAAACCGCAAAACAATAGGGTAAGCATAAGTACGTTGGTCTCCCATTACCCCTACACTGCGAATAGGTAACAACACCGCAAACGCTTGCCAAAAATCGTGATACATCCCTTGTTGTTTGATTTCGTCACGCACAACAAAGTCAGCATCTCGCAAAATTTTCAACCGTTTATCTGTAACTTCTCCTAAAATCCGAATTGCTAACCCTGGACCGGGAAAAGGATGTCGTCGCACGATTTCTTCTGGTAAACCTATGGAGCGAGCTAATTTTCTCACTTCATCTTTAAATAGCTTGCGCAAAGGTTCTACTAACTTAAATCTTAAATCTTTTGGCAGACCACCGACATTGTGATGACTCTTGATTTTAACTGCTACTCGCTCACCCGTTTTAGGGTCAACGTTGGTGTCAGCAGATTCAATCACGTCTGGATAAAGAGTACCTTGAGCCAGATAATCAAAAGGCCCTAAACGTTTTGACTCTTCTTCAAATACTTGAATAAACTCATGGCCAATTAATTTGCGTTTTTGTTCTGGGTCTGTGACTCCTTTGAGTTTAGCCAAGAAGCGCTCGCGAGCATTTACATACTCAACTGATATATGAAAAGATTCTTGAAATATTTTCACCAAGTTTTCTGGTTCATACTTCCGCATAAACCCTTGGTCAATAAACATACAAGTTAATTTATCCCCGATCGCTCGATGCAGCAAAAATGCTAAAGTTGAAGAGTCAACTCCTCCAGACAATGCTAATAATACTCGTTTATCCCCTACCTTAGCTCTAATTTCTCGAATCGCTTCTTCTACAAAAGCTTCTGTCGTCCAAGTTGGTTCACACTTACAAATATGGTAGACAAAATTCCGAATCAACGCTTGACCACCAAGGGAGTGAACTACCTCTGGGTGAAACTGTGTCCCGTATAGCTTTTTCTCATGGTGAGCGATCGCTGCACAGGGAGTATTATCCGTATGAGCTAATACTTCAAAACCTGAGGGCATTTTTGTCACAGCATCTCCATGACTCATCCACATAATTGTACCCTCTTCCACATTAGTCAGTAAATCTGTGGGGTTATCTATAGATAAAGATGCTTTGCCATATTCAGCTAATTGAGCGCGTTGAACTTCACCCCCTAATTGCTGTACCATTAACTGCATACCGTAACACACGCCCAAAATTGGTATTCCCAACTGCCAAATTTCGGGATCGCAATGAGGTGCCACTTGATCGTAAACTGAGTTAGGGCCTCCAGAAAGAATAATTCCCTTGGGATTGAGAGTTACCAGTTTTTCAGCAGTTGTCCGATAAGAAATAACTTCTGAGTATACTTGAGTTTCGCGAATCCGGCGGGCAATTAGTTCTGAATATTGAGAACCGAAGTCCAGAATCACGATCATCTGACGGTTAAACTGAGTGGAGGAATCAGAAATTTTTTCTGTCTGTCTTGTTAGAGTCACGGTTAATGTGCTATGATATTTTACTTGTGAGGTTGATTTTCCTGAGTTTTAAGTTGTCAGCCCGAGCTTATAAGCTATAAATATATGTTTTTTGTGAGGAAAATTTCTTTCTCCACACTTTTTGTATCAAACTAAATTTTTCCTACTGCCACAAAAGGTTTATACTTGGATTGAATGGTAACCTAAAAACTAACAGGCTAACTAAAAACTAACAGGCTAAATTGATTAATTATCAATAGGGATCGCTCTTCCTAGCGAATTATTAATCAAGGCTAGTTCTATTAAAAATGTTTTGGTATTCTGACTAAAGAATGAGCGTCTACTTCTAAACCAGTTGCTCACTCTAGCTAGTTATGAAATTTACCAATTTATTTTAATTTTCCCCCGCGCCTGATCCACTATCCACTATTGTTTATTTTTCCTACAATACGCTACAGCGCTTTTGCTGATTGCTCAACCACATCGTCATAACCAAAACCCTGTAGGGGGAAATGGCCATTCCCTCTGTAGTCTACCGAAATGAAAACCGCTGTAACTCTAGCTGAGGGTATTCCTATTGACACTCTCGCCGTTAAATAAGAGCTATTATAACGGGAGATTCTTGTTTTGCTGACGCAACGCTATACGAACATAGATTCTTAACTAGATAACAAATCAAACTAGTCGAGTTGCACCCCCGTCAGACCATCTCCACAAGCTTTTTCTTGCTCCGTCTGTACGCTAAGGAAACTTCCGCCCAGGAGGTGCCCTTTTATCGTGCCGTGTGCCCCACGGCTATTGATAAAATTATAACGCCAAAAATATGCGTGCGTATTGCTCAATTATTTTTCTGGTTGAAATTCAGGGGCTGTGTGCATGGGTTTCCCGCGCAATTTATACGCCCCGTCTCACTGTTAAATCTCGCGATTATAACGGGAGTCTTTTTTCAACATTTTTAATAGAATAACAAATTTTTGCAAAAAGTGTATCGGCAACTTCAGTTTTTAAGAAAATTTGGCGATCGCGGTCAAATAACATCGAACCTACTTGGACCTGTTTTTGACTATGATTAAAAATATAAGCTTGACTACGTTCCTCTATACGGGAGGCGATCGCCCCATAGACTAGACCCACCCAATTCTTTTCATTATCTTTATCTAAACTCCGTAGGATTTTCAAGGCCGCCTCGGCAGTAGTACAAGCAAAAATTTTTTGTAGCACAGGAGTGGGCAAACCTATATTTGCGCAGTGAGCTGTTAAAATTTCTAATCGTCCGTCAGCTAGATGGTGATGAGTATGAAAAATTCCACCAGCCAACTTAATTAATTTGCCATGATAGCCTAATAATAAAATAGACTCTAATCCAGCAATAGCAGCAGCTACTAACATTGGGCCTAACCAGTTAGCCGTTTTAATAGTCTGCTGTGGTGGTATTCCCATTTTCCTCGCTAGGTCTAAACCATTTTCTCCCACACAAAACACCAAACAATTAAACTGTGCTGCCTTTTGTTGTAACTCATCCCGATAAGCATCAAGTTGCCCAGGCACACTTAAAGGTTGAGAAACCCCGGTAGTGCCTAACAAAGAAAGACCTTCAACTATACCAAAAGCAGAATTAGAAGTCCGAGTTGCTAATTGACGACCTTCTGGTAAAATGATGGAGACTTTAATTTGTTCATTTTGGTTGAGCAAGGGTGGAAGATTTTCTTGCAGCAGTCGTCGCGCATAACTATATATAGCTGCTTCCCCAGAATGAATATTATGTCCAATTCCTGCTCCACCTATAATTACAATTTGTTCTGAAGCCTCTGTAGGGGAAACTTTGGCCAATTCTATCATAGCCCACACAGGAGTATTGCGAGTTAGGTCGAGATTATTACCGGGGTCAGAACGGGTAATAGCTAAGGCAGTATTATTTTTCAGTAAAGCTACCTGTTCGATAAGAATATCGACAATTTTTGCTGGTTCTAGTAAATTAATTGATACGGTAGGCAAAGACGAGATATTTTGACGTACCCAACGGAGTGCAGCTACAGCAGCAGCACAAGCAAATACAGGTAGAGTATATCCAGCATGAGGTTCAGTCATCAGTTATCAGTTAAGCGAGCTATTGGGACTTAAATAAAATAGAACCGAAAAACAGTCTCAAATATAGACTAGCAGAGTCTTTTACGTCAACAAGATATAAATCCTGAACAACCACGGGTTCTAGACATTTTTAGAACATTGACGTAATTATATTGTTTTGCAGTACAGTCATTTTATACAAAATGTTGTACCCCAACTGCGATGTACTTACAAGTTTATACTTCAAGAAAGGTTACTTACGCATGATTAAAATCCGCCGTTTTCAGGAGCAAGATTGGCCAAGAATTTGGGCGATTGTCAAGCCAGTATTTCGAGCTGGCGAGACCTATACCTTCCCCACCGATATTCCTGAGCAGGATGCCTTTCATGTCTGGATTGAGGTGCCAGAGGCAACCTACGTTGCTGAAGATGATTCAGGGTTGATATTGGGCACCTACTACCTCAAGCCTAATCAGCCTGGCCAGGGGTCTCATGTATGCAACTGCGGATATGTGGTCAGGGAAGCGACTCGTGGCAAAGGGGTCGCCTCTGCTATGTGTGAGCATTCTCAGAAGGAAGCGGTGGAGCTTGGTTTCCACGCTATGCAGTACAACCTTGTTGTATCCATTAATACTGGTGCTGTTCGTCTTTGGCAAAAGCATGGCTTTGATATCATCGGTACACTTCCCGAAGCATTCAAACATCCTAAGGAAGGATTTGTTGATGCTTATGTCATGTACAAGAAACTTGAAACATAACAAGTTGCTGTAGTGGACTCAAAGAATCCACATCACTGAGCTTTAGCGTTATAGAGCTTGAAAGTGATTCCTTGTGAAAGACATATTGTATGGAAGCCTATTTTATCTCTAATACACATCCCCAATAATCAAAAGTAAAATCAATTATTATCCAGAAATCATCAATTACTCCCCTCCTGGGAGGGGTTATGGGTGGGTTCCCTGTTCCCTATTGCCTGTTCCCTGTTCCCTCTTTTCTGGAGATGTCTAATGAGGAATAAGAAGGATTTGACATTTATCTGTGGCAGTAAAGTTATCTTAAGACTTAGATAAATTGAGAGTGAATAGCTGATGGAAAAGTTTGCAGATATTCAAAGCTTGCTAAAAGAGTATTGTGATTGAGAATTTCCAGCTTCAATAGCGTGAAAAACTGCTACACATTCTTGAGATTAACTATAATCAGGACTTACGCAAAAAATGAAATTATACCAATCGCACTTATTATCATTTTCTTTGTGGGTTTAATACCCCACCGTCAACTGGAGTGTTCAAAATTACTTGGGGGAGGGTAGACGCGGAGCGGCAGGTCGTTGACTATCCCCATGTAATTTTCCTCCTGTCTCCTGTCTCCTGTCTCCTGTCTCCTTCTTCAATTGAACACATTCTTTTTTCACGCTTGGTATTACATTACCAGTTTAACTACTACAACAATTAAAAGTGGAAAAGAAGAAAGAGGGAAGAAAAAAAAAGGAAAACAATATTACTAATCTAAAGATACTAACTAAACCAGATTTAGTCTGAGATTCCTTTCCATGCTCCTCTTCAAAAGCAAAATGTTGGAGACTTGGTGACTGCTTTACAGCCATCAAACCCCCAACATTTTAAATACAACTTAAAAGTATTCTTTCTACTTAGATAGAAATATTAACCAATTAACCGTTATTATTCAGCAGCAGTAGCTAACTCTGTACTTCCTGAACTACGTTTTCTAGTTAAAGTATTGAACAACAAGATACCGATCGCCTTAATTAAATTACCTTCTAGTTCATTGAACATTTTCATGTTCATGTCAAAAGCAGCATTCGCCTCATTAACCATTCTATCTGCTGTTGCCTGATCGATGGGTAAATCATTCATCCTCTGACGATACATATTCTTAAATGCCTTCTCATCAGAAATTTCTGGG
>NZ_JAAHGK010000416.1:0-5621 GCF_010672505.1 Okeania sp. SIO2B9
GGAGGAGTAAGGAGTCAGGAGGTAAGAAAGAATAACAAAGAAGAAGGAAAAAGCAATAAGCACTAAGAGCTGATTTATAAAGTAAATATTAAGAGGATAAATACTTTACAGTGTAAGGGTTTGACACTATCTAAACCCCAAGGTCATAACTTTTGAAAAACCCATGCTAGAAAGGGATTTTAGCTCAGTTTACAAATCAGCTCTAAGGAAGAGGAGGAAAAGGAGAAAGTTTTTTTTATCGTTAATTATCCGGACATGATATAGTCTCTATTCCCTAAACTCGTAAAACTTTTTTTCTCATCAACTCCAAAACTGCTGTAGTTATCGTATAGTAAAATAAAAGATTATTTTGGTTTAGGGATGGGGGAGTAGTAGAATGCTTCGGCCACTGTAGTCTATCTATTTGAAAACTACTCTAGCAGTCCAAGCAAAGAGCCCGGACATATTAAAAGCTTAAAATTCAGAGAACGCAAGATGTTTTCAACTTTAGCCCATTCTTCTTCCTTCTCCTATATTTAAAGCGATGGCTCTTTTTCTCCCCTGGCCTATTCTGCTGAGAGTCGATCAGGGCAAAAAAATGTTACTTATACCCACATCATTTCTTAACATAAAGCTTGACTTTAGAGACGAGTTATGAGTGAGTCTTGGCTCGGCTTTTTCGGGAGAAAAAATGTATTTTTCCATACTTTTTTTTGACAACTTCAGTAGTTTTACTTAGCTAAATTGATTTTTTCTCCTTTCTCCCCTGCTCCCTGCTCCCCTGCTACCCATAAGGGTTTCAAGACTTATGGGTAAGGGATAGGTTTCTCAGGGGGGTTAAAGAGATAAAAATATAAAAATTTATTCTGGTTGTTCAACTGGAAATAATACAACATCTTTTTCTAACTTCTATTTATAAATCAGTAACCAATTTTACAAAAATTAAATTTTATTCAGAGTAGTTGCAAAAAGATTGCAACAGAAGTATACTTTGAATTAGTAACTAACTACTTATCTACTTACCTAGTTATCCAGCAAAAAAAAATTTGACAGAGAGAATGGGTGTATCTCTCTGCCAGTAATATTCTTGTATTTTATATCTGAGTGAAAGTTTTGTAGGCAATTAAAGTTTGAGAAGTTGAATTTCTGAAGCTTTGCTTGCAAATACCTACTAAAATAGAGTTTTTTGCTAGTGTATAAAGAATCTTTGACAACAAAAGTTTAGGTGTTGCATCTACCAGCTTCTTTTGTATAGTTCATTTTCTAGGAAATTCTTGAATTGCTACCTAATAAGTATGTGAACCTAGTTCAAGACTACTAATGTGTCTGGAGCTAGGAAGTGGTCTAAGTGATATGCGCGCTCTTCAGTTTTGAGTAGAATTTGCTCATAGAGGTAGCGAGTAGCGCGATCGCCTAAACTTTCAGCTTGTCCAGCAAGACGACGTAATAACTTAATTACTTCCTGTTCTGCTCCTAGATCGTGTTCGACCATAGCGCGAGAACTAAAACCTCCATCTACTTCAGGAGTAAAACAGCACATTTCAGCCAACTTAGCAAAGCTAGCAACGGGAACACCACCCAGACCATTTAAACGTTCAGCCAAGTCATGGACATGACCTCTTACATTATCATAACTTTCTTGAAAGAACTCATGCAGTTGATAGAACTCCGATCCTTCTACAACAAAATGATGTTTCTCATATTGGAGATATAAAGCTTGGAAACTGGCCAAAGCAGCGTTCATACCTTCACATACTGGTGTTGTTACCTCTTTTTCTAATCCAACTGGATTTTCCTTAACTTCACCAAATGCTTGTACTGGAGTAGCTGTAGTCATCTTAATGTATTCTCCTTTCAATTAACTTAATTTATTGCTAGTTATCTAGCTTGACTTATTGCTAACAGTTTTAAGTCTATCACAGTTAAAAGGAGAGTCAACCTGAGCCAAGACAGCAGATAGAAGATATTCTAAGTTAGCAAATTTTTTCGATCAAACTATTGAGAAAATTTAGCAGCTATTGTATAGTCAAAAATATAGGTACTCTGGTAGAGACACATCAGGACTACTAGAATCCTTAAGAGTAAATTTAGTGCTAATATATTGCAATTGTAAAAAAATGAGTACATTCAACCAGAGGCCAGACACTAGAGAGATTTTACAAATAAGCTCAATAGACCGATGGGAAGTCTATAAACGCTTACAAGAGTTAGATATTCATTGTTGGTGTGAAACAGAAAAGCCATTGCGGGTACAGCTCAAAAACACAAATGAAGCTACCCAATTAGAGAGTGTACTAAAACAATTCACTGCTAATCGTTGCGAATTGGTGCAATTGTTACAACGCTGTTTGCAGGTTAGCTAATATGCTGATTAATACCATAAGTTAGAGAGGGGCAAAAGTAATGTATTTATCACTAGAGATACAAAACTTTTAGTAATACCATTTCACTTAAAAAATGTCACAAATAGTTGGTCATTTCAGTTATCAGTTATCAGTACCTCTAGCTGTTTGCGCAGCATGACCTAGGAAAGCATTGGGATTGAAATATAGAATATCCTCTTTCTCTTGGTCTCATGGATACTAAGAGACCTCGCCATCCCACCCTACGGGAAGCTACGAAGATCGACCGCTTTTTATCCCCTTAAAAGGGGAGGCGCATACCCAGAATTTTTCGGTAACTGATGAAGTCAAATAATAAACTGAAATTACTGTAGAGTAGAGGTTTTAAGTATTTAAAATATAACTTTTGACTTCTTACTTTTGACTTTTGACTTTAGTGAAACGGTATAAGTATTTAAACCGACCCCTAGCCGCATAAATGACCATGACCTAGCAAAAATAACCAACAATGTCTAAATCCAAGAAGCAAATGACAAAATTTATCTTAGAAGGACAAATACAAGAAGTTACCGTTAAAGACGGCTACAAACTGAAATATATTCATGTAGAGACGCCAGCAGGTAGTAATTATACCATCAAACTTGCCAAGCCTTTAAGGAAGATTTTTGCCTCAGTATTAATACCAGGTTTAGGAGTAAAAGTAACTGGAGAAAGAACAGTTTATCGGAAAACTGGTGAAGAAGAATTGAAGGCTTTAAAAATTATACCAGATTTTAGCAATAACGCAATAACACCATGTAAAAATCATAATGTGGGATTAGTTGAAACTTTATCTAGCCAAGTAAAAGAGCAGAAGTTATCTGAAACTGAACATACTTGTAGTAAATCTCCACAAAAAATCACTGGAACTAATTCTAAATGTGCAGCGAAGAAAGCTCAGATTTTAGTGTGCCAAAAATCAGATTGCCAAAAACGGGGTGCAGGCAAAGTTTGTAAAGCATTATCAGAAGTATTAAGCGATCGCGGCTTACAAGACCATGTGACAATTAAGAAGACTGGATGTCTGAAAAAGTGTAAAGCAGGACCTAATCTAGTAATTATGCCTAACAAAGCCCGTTATAGCCGGATTAGTTCATCAGAAATTCCTGATGTTATTGAAAAACATTTTAGTTTAGAAGCATAACACAAAAGATTGCTAATTTGTAGTAAGTTTCTCTGGTTCCAATCTCTTGTTGGGGATTGGAAATATTTTACTGTTTATTTGTAATATTAAGGATTAAAATAGTGTAGGGTAAAGACAAAAAAGTTATTTTATGCCTACCGAATATTAATTTCAGGGAAGCTACTAAATAAATTAATAGCAATTAAGGAAGACTAAAAAAGTGTCACAAACTAAGCCAACTATTTTAGTGACTGGGGGAGCAGGATATATTGGCTCTCATGCAGTGCAGGCCCTACAAACTGCAGGTTATGAAGTCGTAATTCTGGATAATCTTGTCTATGGACATCGGGACATAGTAGAAAATGTCCTGAAAGTAGAGATGATTGTGGGAGATACAAGCGATCGCTCTCTATTAGACAAAATTTTTGCCACTCACAATATAGCAGCAGTAATGCATTTTGCTGCATATATTTTTGTAGGAGAGTCGGTTAAAGACCCCCAAAAATATTATCACAATAATGTAGTAGGTACACTAACATTATTAGAAGCAATGTTGGCAGCATCTGTGAAAAAATTTGTATTTTCTTCTACTGCTGCTATTTATGGGGAACCACAGACTAGTCCTATTCCTGAAGACCACCCCAAAAATCCGATTAACCCTTATGGGGCGAGTAAATTGATGGTAGAGCAAATACTTTCGGACTTTGAGGTTGCTTATGATTTTAAGTCTGTTTGTTTTCGCTATTTTAACGCAGCAGGGGCGCATCCTAATGGTTTAACTGGAGAAGATCATAATCCGGAAACTCATCTAATTCCACTGGTATTATTAGCAGCATTAGGTAAGCGAGATGCTATCTCAATTTTTGGCACAGATTATTCTACCCATGATGGGACTTGTATTCGGGATTATATTCATGTATGTGATTTAGCGGATGCTCATGTTTTGGGGCTAGAATATTTATTGAATGGTGGTAACAGTGAAGTATTTAATTTAGGTAATGGTAATGGGTTTTCTGTCAGAGAAGTGATAGAAACGGTTAAGAATGTAACTGGGAAAGATTTTAAAGTAATAGAATGCGATCGCCGACCAGGAGATGCACCAGTTTTGGTAGGAAGTAGTGACAAAGTAAGGAAAGTGTTAGGTTGGTCTCCTAAATATCCAGAGGTGCAAAATATTGTTACCCATGCTTGGCAATGGCATCAAAAAAGACACGGGAATTGAAAGTTAAAAGTCAAAAGTCAAAAGGCAAAAGTAAGAATAATGGTATAGTCGTGGTTACAACTAATCTTTATGATGGAGATTATTTGTCTGTCTTTAGATATAGCTTTGTATCAGAAAGCTGATTTTTTACCCAAATAAAAGTCGTTGTTGCGCTTTAGCTCTCCCAGATATATTTAGGGGGTATCCAGCGCAACTATAAACAAATAAATTTTTGATAATTCAATTGCTACATAGTTTGAATTGAGAAAAATAAAACTAATGGTTATTCCAGATATTCCTGATGGTTGGAAATATGTTATTAGCTCGTTAGTTGGTGGAAGCATCGCGATATTTGTCACTTTCTTAAACAATCGCCATCAACTCAGTAAAGATACCAAGATTTGGGAAAAAGAAAAATTGTGGGAAGGTTATCAAAAGTGTATTTCTAATTTAAACTTAATTGATAGTTTCTGGACGAATTTGAGCGCAGAAAGCGGAGTCAATTATGTTTTGAAAATAGAAGAAAGAGAAAAATTTTTTACCCTATATTCAGAAATACTTCCTTATTTATATTGGATCATATGTAATTCGGGCTTGCTGATTAAATCTAAAAGCATTGACATATAAAGACAAGTGCCTTTTTGGGGTCGAAAAAAGTACCTGTTTTTAAGCTCTTGATGCTCAAAAAGGAGCGTATTTTAGGCAATAGTTGGGCAGAAAAATCATTCTTACAATTCTTACTCCTACCTACTCGCTCATTCCCCTAACTCCTGTCTCCTGTCTCCTGTCTCCTGTCTCCTACCCCACCAAAAAGACTTTCCATATGCAAACCCTAATTATCCAAATCCCCAATCAGAAGAAATAAAAGCATTGAAAGAAATAATCGGGGAAGAGGAAATAAAAACAACATTTCAGATGAAAAAACTAATTTTTTTTA
>NZ_JAAHGK010000417.1:0-5607 GCF_010672505.1 Okeania sp. SIO2B9
TTTCAATGGAAGTAATAAAACTTGAAACCAGGATCAATCAAATGCTTATTGATGGAAATGTGGAGTATTTAACGCAGCATTTAAAAGAGAAGAATGAACTATCAGAAATTGAGTCAAAATTTATCCCAAAGTTGTTAGAATTAATAGCAAAAACCCATCAAAAAGAAATTATCGAAAATCAAGTTAAAGATTATTTTTATCAATTACTTTGGCAACCCTTAATACCTAACGAAGATAATTCTGCTATTCAACTGAGCCATTGGTTAATTTTTGCTGATTCTACAGGAGTAGGGAAAAAACTAGCAACAAAACTGAAAGAACAAGGACATAAATGTACTTTAGTTTATCGTGGAAAAAGTTTCAAAAATCCTGAAAGTGGAACCTATCTACTAAATCCATGTAATTTTGATGAGTTTGAAAAACTTTGTCAGGAAATAATAACCTCAAAGCAATTATCTTGCCAGAGAGTCATTCATTTGTGGAGTTTAGATGCTCCTACTTCGGAAAATTTAAGCATTTCTCAGTTAGAGCAAGTACAAATATGGGGATGTGGTAGCTTACTGTACCTGTTACAGAGTTTGGTTAAAATTTCCATATCCAGTTCCCCTCAATTGTGGATAGTTACAAGGGGATCTCAGCCTGTATTATCTAAAATTGAAGAACTAACAGTTGCAACATCACCTTTGTGGGGTTTAGGTCGAGTAATATCTCTCGAACATCCACAATTATGGGGAGGATTAATAGATTTAGATTTGCAAGGTTCGCAAAATGAAATAGAAACACTTGTAGAAATTTTGACGAGTAATCAAATAGAAGATCATCTAGCTTTACGAGAAAAACAGATTTATGTAGCTCGTTTATTCAAGCAATGTCCTAAATTATCTGCTCCAATATCATTTTCTTCTAATGCTACCTATCTTATTACTGGAGGACTTGGTGCTTTAGGATTACATGTAGCTAAGTGGATGGTATCCAAAGGAGCAAAATATTTGGTTTTGATAAGTAGATCGTCTCTCTCGGAGGACAAACAAAAATATCTAAGTGATTTGAAACAGCTAGGAGCTGAAGTTGTTACAGTTCAAGCTGATGTATGCAATCCGGAAGAAATGTTGAAAGTACTTGACAAAATAGATAGTTATATGTTTCCCTTAAAAGGAATTATTCATGCAGCAGGAAAACAAAGAAGTGAACGGATCGAACGGATGCAAGTAGAACAGTTATTAGCAGTAATGAGTCCCAAAATTATTGGTGGATGGATACTTCATCAAATTACTAAAGATCGAGAGTTAGATTTTTTTGTCAGCTTTTCTTCCATTGCCTCTGTTTGGGGAGCAGTTGGTCAAGCTCACTATAGTGCAGGCAATCATTTTTTAGATGTGTTATCTTCTTATCGACAAGCTCAGGGATTACCAAGTTTTACTGTTAATTGGGGACCATGGTCTGGAGGTGGTATGGCATCAGAAGAATTTTTGAGAGAATTAAAAGAAAAAGGTATAGAGTCTTTATCCCCTCAACAAGGAATAGCTGCTTTAGAATTACTATGGAACAGTCATAGTGTCCAAACAACTGTAGTTAATGTTAATTGGGATTTATTCAAACAACTTTATAGTACAGGAAGACAGCGATTACTTCTAGAAGAAATTAATGTCAAACAAGTTGAAACAAAACGTTCAACTTCCAAGCAAAAGCTCGAAATTATTAAAAAAATGGAGACTGCTCCTAAAACTGAACGCAGAAATCTATTAATCACATATCTTCAAAAAGAAATAGGAAAAATATTAGGATTAAAAATAGATCAATTGCCAAGTTTAGAGCAAGGTTTTTTTGAAATGGGTATGGACTCTCTAATGGCAGTTGAACTCAAAAATCGACTAGAAGATAGCCTGAATTGCTCTTTACCTACGACTTTGATTTTTAATTTTTCTAACGTTATTAGTCTAGCCGATCACATTGCCTCAAGTATACTGGGATGGGAATTAGAAAACATTGAACGCTCTGAATTTTCCAAGGCTGAATCAAATAAAATTCAAGAATTGTCAGAGGTAGAAGAGTTATCTGAAGAAAGTATCCAACTCTCAATCGCAACAAAACTTACCAAGTTAGAAACTTTGTTGGAGGAGAATTAAAATAGAAAACATGGAAGAAAAAGAAAATCACCTAGCTGATTCTAAGCGAGTATTTATAGCTCTTAATAAAGCAGTAACAAAACTAGAAGCAATTGAGCGAGCCAAAACAGAACCGATTGCTATAGTTGGGATGGCATGTCGTTTTCCAGGTGGTGCTAATGACCCTGAAAAATTTTGGCAACTTTTGTCTAAAGGAGTGGATGCAATCACAGAAATTCCTCCTCAGAGGTGGGACGTCGATGCTTACTACGATCCTAATCCAGAAATCCCAGGAAAAATGTATACTCATCGAGGTGGTTTTTTAGATGATTTCGATGTAAGTCAATTCGATCCAGGTTTTTTTGGGATTTCACCTCGCGAAGCGATCGCCATAGATCCCCAACATCGTTTATTTTTAGAAGTTTGTTGGCAAGCTCTCGAAAATGCTGGACAAATTCCTCAACGATCGGAGGGAAGTCCTACAGGGGTTTTTGTTGGTATCACCGCTTATGATTATGCGCTACCCATCGCGCAAAATATGATAGTAGTATAGAACCTTATCTGTTAGGGGGATCTTTCTTAAATCTTGCTGCAGGCCGTATTTCTTATATTTTAGGATTTACTGGTCCTTCTATGACTATAGATTCAGCCTGCTCCTCTTCTTTAGTAACTATTCATCAAGCTTGCCAAAGCCTACGACAACAAGAATGTCAGATGGCTTTAGCAGGGGGTGTCAATCTAATGTTATTGCCAGATAGTATGATAGTTGCTTCCAAAGCGAAAATGCTTTCACCAGATGGTTACTGTAAAACTTTTGATGCAGCAGCTAATGGCACTACCTGGGGTGAAGGCTGTGGTGTATTAGTTCTCAAACGTCTATCAGATGCTTTAGAATCAGGAGATCGTATCTTGGCACTGATCCGAGGTTCAGTTGTGAATCAAGATGGACCAAGTAGTGGTTTTACAGTTCCTAATGGGAATTCTCAGAAACAGTTAATACATCAAGCTCTAAAAGCAGCAAAAATAGAACCTTCTCAAGTAAGTTATATAGAGACCCATGGCACAGGAACAGCTTTGGGAGATCCTATTGAACTAAATTCTTTGGCAGAGGTATTTGGAGCAGAAAGAACTAAGAAAAAACCATTAATGATTGGGTCGGTAAAAACTAATATCGGTCATTTGAGTTCAGCCGCTGGAATAGCAGGAGTAATCAAAGCAATACTTCAATTGCAACATCAACAAATAGCTCCTCATCTACATTTTAAAAATCCAACTCCTAAGTTTAACTGGAAAGATTTTCCTCTAGTTGTACCCACTGAATTAACTTCTTGGCAAGTTAAAGATGGTACAAGAATTGCGGGAATTAACTCCTTTGGTGCAAGTGGAACTAATGCTCATTTAATCTTAGAAGAAGCCCCTGTTCAAGACGAGATGCACCCCCCTATCCTTAATCAAGGAGGATTAGAACAACAATTAAGAATTAAGAGTGAGAGACCAAAACATTTGTTAACCCTCTCGGCAAAAACAGAAAAAGCTTTAGCAGAATTAGTCAGTTGTTATCAAAATCATCTGCAAATTCATTCAGAATTAAAACTAGAAGATATATGTTACACAGCAAATAGTGGACGATTCCATTTTCACCATCGACTTGCTATTCTTGCTTCCAACTTAGAGGAGTTAGTCTCAAAACTAGCTCATCACCAAAAAGCAGCAAAAGTAGCAGGATTATACACTAATAAAGTTTCTGACAACAATAGTCAACCCAAAAAAGCGTTCCTATTTACAGGACAGGGTTCCCAATATCTGAATATGGGAAAAGAGTTATACCAAACTCAGCCACTATTTCGCCACACAGTTGACCAATGTTCCCAGCTCTTGCAACCCTATCTAGAACATTCCTTACTTTCCGTAATTTATCCAGATACACAAACAACACAAAACTCAGATTTAATCAACCAAACAGCCTACACTCAACCAGCCTTATTTGCCATAGAATACGCTCTGTGTCAACTATGGCAGTCATGGGGCATCAAACCAGATATACTCATGGGGCATAGCGTAGGAGAATATGTAGCAGCTTGCATTGCCGGAATATTTAGTTTAGAAGATGGCTTGAAACTAATTGCTCACAGAGGCAGGTTAATGCAACAATTACCCTCTGGTGGTCAAATGGTAGTAGTCAGAGCAGCAGAAGCAGAAATTAAATCAATAATTGCACCTGATTCAGAGCAAGTAGCCATAGCAGCCATCAATGGACCAGAAAATGTAGTCATATCAGGAGCTACTCCAGAAATCGCAGAAATAGTGTCCCTGTTGACAGCAAAAGGAATAAAAACCACAACCCTGAAAGTATCCCACGGTTTTCATTCACCCGTGATGCAAGAAATGTTAAACTCATTTGAAACTCAAGCAAGACAAATAAGTTACCATGCACCAGAGATTCCCATAATTTCCAATGTAACAGGAGAAAGAGCCGCTCCTAGTATAGCCACAGCAGAGTATTGGGTGAATCATGTAATGAAACCAGTCAGATTTGCAGATAGTATCAAGACATTAGAAACAGAAGATTATGGAATATTTATAGAAATAGGACCAAAGCCGATCTTATTAGGAATGGGAAGTCAATGTGTAGGAGAAAACAAGTACTTATGGTTAGCATCTTTGCGTGAAGAAGTAGGTGCATGGGAACAGATGCTGTGTAGTTTAGGAAAATTGTATGTACAGGGGGTGGATATAGATTGGACAGGATTTCACCGAAAATCTTTATGTAACAAGGTACTATTGCCTACTTATCCTTTCCAACGGCAACGCTATTGGGTGGAGACAAATAGTTGTTTACCTAAAAAGGCTGTTCTGCATCCTTTACTGAGAGAAAGATTGCATATAGTTGGCTTGGAAAATCAAATTTTATTCCAGACTCAATTAAGTGCTTCTGAGCCTTCTTATCTCAACGATCATCAAGTTTTTGGTCAACCAGTTTTACCTGCTGCTGCATACTTAGAGATGGCTTTAGCTGCAGGAGTAGCTATTTTCCAAGATTCCAATCTAATACTAGAAGAAGTAAATATTTACCAGGCTTTAATTTTATCTGAGAAAAAAGCAAAAACTCTTCAGTTAATATTGAAACCCGATCAAAAAAATGGTTATACCTTTGAAATTTTTAGCTTAAATATAGCTGAAGAACAACAAGCACCTGTGTGGACACTTCATATTTCAGGTAAACTCCTTAGAGGAGAAATACCAGAGGAAAAGAGAGGATTCGACTTATCACTTATTGAACAAGAATATGGCAAACAGATGAGTATTTCTTCCTTCTATGAAAGTTTAACTGAGTTTGGAATGTATTATGGTTCTAATTTTCAAGGAGTACAAAAACTTTATGTAAGTCAAGAAAAAGCTCTTAGTTTCAGCCAGTTACCACCTCATCTCTCTCTACAATCTCAATCTTACCAAATACATCCAATTCTCTTAGATTCCTGCCTTCATTCAGGATACGCTTTGA
>NZ_JAAHGK010000418.1:0-5579 GCF_010672505.1 Okeania sp. SIO2B9
GAGCGATCGCTCTCTAGCACAAATTGCAAATAAATATGGGTGGAGTCGTTATTTACTAGTATCTAAAAGTGCAGCAGGAGATCGAGCTGGAGAAGAATCACGAATAGCAGATTCTTTTGAAAAATGAGAAAATTATTAAAGTTAATTATTTTAACAGTAGCGATTACTGGCAGCAATACAGGAATTTTATCTATTGTGAATAAGATTAATGCTGCTCAAAATAGTGTTAATTTACAGACTAAATATATTGCTAATGTTCGGGATAATCGCAAAATAAAATCTGACAATAAAAATAATATTAATTCACAATTATCTGCTTCAGAAAAACTATCTAATTTTCGTATAGTTCAATTTGATGATACTACTTTAAAATCTCTAGATATTGATGAAAAAAAATCATCAAAATTATCTATTTTATCAAGGCAAAATATTTTAAAAGAAGCACCTATAGGTCCTTCTCAACCTCCGACAAGACCAGTAATTGATGTTCAGTTAAATAAAAGTGTTGGAGACAAAAGAATTAAAAAACCATCAGCTAATAATATTCCCGAAGATCCTCAGTTTAAACCAGTGATGGAATATGCTATAAAACAAAATCTTTCTCAACGTCCGATGGCAGAAATTATGCAGGCGATCGCTGATTATTTTATTGGTGCTCCCTACAAGGCTGGATTATTAGACCAATCAAATCAAGAATCTTTAGTTATTAGTTTAGATGGATTTGATTGTGTATTATTTGTGGAAACTGTCTTGGCAATGGCTAGGGGAATAGCAATGGAAGATTATGCTTATTTGACCTTTATTAATAACATTAGAAACCAGCGTTACTGGAAAGGTAAAATGGATGGATATTGCAGCCGTTTACATTATTTTTCTGAATGGATTGCTGATAATCAAAGACGTGGAACTGTTATAGATATCGGTGTTGAATTAGGTGGTGAAAGGGTAAATAAGCAATTATTTTTTATGAGTAAAAATAGATTTAAGTATCCACAAATTGCTAGGAATGATGCTAATTATCAATGTATTGTTAGTATGGAAGATAGTATCAGTAAACTGAAAATTAATTATATTCCTTACTATAAAATTAGTACCGTTTATTCTCAGTTAAAAGCGGGAGATATAGTCGCCGTAGCAACAGAAATTAATGGCTTAGATGTGACTCATACTGGTTTAGTTTATCGTAATTCTGATGGTAATATTGGTTTGATTCATGCTTCCCCTGCGGGAAAAGTAACGGTTGCTTATGATTTAGAAAGATATATTTGGAATGTGGAAAGTGCCATTGGTATTTTAGTGGCAAGACCCGTCGATCCAAGAGAAGTAGTAGGGGTTAACGGTCGTTAACCCCTACAGGTGGTGTATAGTTTCATCTTTTGCGTAATCAAAAAAATCAGCATCTATGACTCAAACTTCACTATCAGCAAATTCAGACAGTTTCAATTTCAGCGCTCTAGTTAAAGATGTTAAAGTAGCCTTGATTATCGGTACTTTGGCAAAAAATATGTTAAGAACAGCATCAAACCCTTATATAGTCTAGGTTTTACATTTAACCAACCTTTTTCCTGATATATCTAGGTTTGAGCCATTTTGAACCAGAGCAACGTATTTCCCTTGCCCCTACTAGCTTTAAAGGCATTTTCGCTGTAAAAAATATCAAAGTACCGTTATTCAATTAACAGGGTTATTGCTGATCTACTTAGTTAAAAGAGTTGTTGGGAAATAAAAGTTGAACAATGCTCAAAAGCTTACCATATAAGGCTTTTACGATTTTAGGTATAAAGAATGCTATAAACTTTGACTGATAAGGGTTTTAGCCATTTTTTTGGCTTAATTCCCAACAACTCTAAAGTATTTCTAGCCCGATGGATGGGTAAAACTGAGTACGGAATTTATGAATATGTCATCTCTTGGTCATTACTCTTAGCAATTCCAGCAGGATTGGGTTTCCCTCGCACGGTATTGCGCTTAATTTCCGAATACCGAGTTAAGCAAGATTGGTGGCGTTTGGGCGGTATTATGCGTGGCAGCTTGTTACTGACCATATTGAGTAGTGTCTTTTTGTGTTTAGTTACCACGGGTCTAATTTTATTGCTCAACCATTATCACAGCTTTGCCTATGCAAAACCACTTCTAATTGTGATTTGGTTGGTGCCATTACAGACTTTAGTTAAGTTATTTATGGTTATGCTGCTTTAGTTAATATTGTTTTGAATGGAGTATTAATTCCTATCTTTGGTTCCATTGGAGCAGCGATCACTACTAGCTTGACTATGGCGATGTGGAATATCTGGCTTAGTTTCCTAGTGATTAAGCATTTAGGTATTTACCCTTCGGTTTTTTATAGTTTTTTTGCTAAAAGAGGGAGTCGGAAGTCGGGGGAAATAATTGATGATTTATGCGTATGAGATTGATTTTATTTTTTATGATCAGGACTTATGCAGAACCACCATCTCTTGGTGCGCGTTCCTTTGCGTCTGACGCCGACGCGGGGTTGCACCGCTATCTAGTAGGGGCGAATGGCCATTCGCCCCTACAGAAGGTTTATGATTTGATATTTTGCGTAAGTCCTGAATGTTATAAGATCAATAATTTTAAGGATATGTATGTATTATGGCCGCTGATATTATTGACTATGAAATCAAAGGAGAATCTCTACAATTAGTAGAAATTGAACTTGACCCTGAAGAAGGAGTTAGAGCAGAAGCAGGAGCAATGACCTATATGGAACAAGGCATTGAAATGCAAACTACCACTGGTGGTGGTGCTTGGAAAGGTTTTAAGCGAATGTTGACTGGGGCAAGTTTTATGATTACCACTTTTTTCAATCGAGGTACAGGTAAAGCTAGAGTTGCTTTTGCTGCTCCCTATCCAGGGCAAGTTATTCCTTTAAATTTAACGGAATTAGGTGGAGAATTTTTATGTCAATCTAGTTCTTTTCTATGTGCTGCTAATGGTATTGATATTGAAATTGCTTTTACTAAAAAGGTGGGTGCTGGTTTCTTCGGTGGAGAAGGTTTTATCCTGCAAAAATTACAGGGAAATGGATTAGCTTTTGTTCATGCTGGTGGTACAATTGTAGAAAAAAATTTAGCTGACGGGGAAGAATTACGGGTAGAAACTGGTGCAGTTGTTGGTTTTTCTACGTCGATAAAATATGAGATTGAAATGATGGGTGGTTTGAAGAATATTGTATTTGCTGGAGAGGGTTTATTTTTAACTAAACTAACGGGTCCTGGTTTAGTTTATATACAAAGTTTACCTCTTTCAACTATGGCACTAAAAATTGTTGCTGCTGCACCTGTTCAGCAGTCAATTTCTTAGAAAATAGGGAGTAGGAAGTAGTAGGGACGTTGTATGCAAAGTCCCTCAAGAGTAGGGAGAAATAATTGATTTTATTTTTTATTATTGGAGATGTCTAATACCAATTTGAAAAAAATAATGATTTACTTGAGTAATTAACAGGCAAAATGACCTTTTTGATAATTATTAACCTTATTAAGCAGAAGCTTGTTAATTATTGCTCTGCTGATTAAATCTAAAAGTATTGACAGATAAATTTTTAGCCTTTTTAGGTTCTTAAAAAGTGTAAGTTTTTAGGTCATTCAGGTTCAAAAAGTGAGCCTTTAATGCTCACTACAGCAGAAAAATCAAGGGACTATTCTTCCTGGTAGATCCTCTATAACTCCTATTTATTCTGACTCTGTACGGACGTTGGATGCAACGTCCCTACTCATACTTTTTCAGCAAACCCTAATTATTCATGTTTTGACTACTCCTCTACAGACCTTGTACGCAACCTCCCTATCCGCTCCCCTACTCCCTATTGTATAATTTCACTACGAGAAGTTTTAGTTTTTCTCTCAGGATTAGCTGTTAAGTTTGCTGGTGATAAATCAACATAACCCCAGTTATTTAAAACATCTTTAAGTAAAATTTCTTGCTGGTTGCGTAACTCTGTTACACTAGCTCCTTTGTTCAGAATTGTAAACCAAACAACTCCCTTTTCTTTTGTTGGTAAAGCTCCTGCTAAAGCACTAACATAATCCAGGGTTCCAGACTTAACTACTGCCAAATTTGGAAGTTGTTTACGTTCATCTAAAATACCTTTATCTTTACCTACAATAACAAATACATCTGCCACATTCATATTATATTGCTGAAGATATTTATCTATTGCTAGAAACATTCCCGTAGCAGCGCGAGGAGAAATACGATTTTCTTCTCCTAAACCAGAACCATTAATTAATGTAATTTCCTCTTTTGGTACTCCTACAAATTGAGCTGCTTTTTCCGCAACTACTTGATAGCCTCCCACCGCTTCAGCTAACATATCTGCCATTAAATTATTGCTATATTGATTCATCTTTTTCACCAGTTCAGCCATCGGAAAAGAATAATGTCTAACTAATAGTTTAATATTTTCACTATGAGTAAGAGAAACTGCTACAACCCCATCAATTATTACTTGTGGTTTTGCTGTACCTGGAGGCAAAGTCTGATATTGATTTAAAACTTCTGAAGACCAAATTTGACTGTTTAATCCTTGTTTCAATAAATTACCAGCAGTCTGAGGATTAGATTCAAAGTTCATGTAAAATTTGCCAGTAATAATTAGATTTCCAGTAACTCTTTGAATCCCCATTTGATTTAATAAATTACCAATAGCGATCGCTTCTTCCCATACAAAAAATGGATCTTCTCCTCCTTGAATGACTAAATCTCCATTTAAAACGCCATTTTCAATTGTACCTGTTGTGCCAATTAAAGTAATAAATTGATGGTCGGGATTGAAAGTTTTTAAGGCTACTAAAGAAGTTGCTACTTTAGTAATTGAAGCTGCTGGTAAAGGAATTGTACCTTGATAATTTGCTAATAAAGTATCATTTGATTGTATCCATATTCCTTGATTTTGTTGAGAAAATCCTTGATTTGCTAATCTACTAAGATATGTTTGTACTTGAGTAGAGGCTATTTTTTCAGGATTATCTGGAGGTAGTGTTAAGGGTTTTTCCGGAATTTCAATTGATACTTTTGGGGAAGGTGTGGTTTCAGGAGAAGGAGATGGTATTTCTGGTTCAGGTGATTTACACCCAGCTAAAGATAACGCCATACAGATAGTAGTTATAAAAATTTTTTTTAGCATTAGTTTCGTCTTCATTTATTGCAGTAATATCTAGAGATTATACTATAGTTAACTCTGTCTGGCATTTTAGCAGTTTACATAGCAGAAGGAAGAAGTAATAAGTAAGAAGATTGTAGTTATCTACAACAGAAGGAAAAATCTGGCGTTTTCTGAGTTTTAACCTTTTTATCTGTCCGCGTCCTTTCTTTCCACTGCCATATCAAAAAATAATCAAATATTGATACTTTGACTTTGTTTGATTAGATTTTTTTTTAGATAAATAATATAGTTAATTTAGCAATAAATTTTGCCCGAAACAATCGTCTATTTTATGCTCAACTTAACAGAATAAATTGTAGATTCAACTAGAACTTATTACCCACTTCTGATTAAATATAAATAGTTTTTGTCAATTTGTGCAAGAGAATCTAAAATCTAATATTAAGTATGAATA
>NZ_JAAHGK010000419.1:0-5555 GCF_010672505.1 Okeania sp. SIO2B9
ACTCTACTGACTCTGATACTTATGCAATGGTGCGTTACGACGGATTGCTGAATCCTTTTCATACTCTGAGTTTAAGCAGTCTAACTGAGCGTACTGAATTCTGAATTCTGACTCCTGAATACTTCTTCAATAGCAACACCAAAAATTGTAGACATTGATGAGTCTGGGCGACATAATAATGCTTTGGCAACCTGAAGCATAGCAATACCGGTATTATTAAAAGTCTTTTGATATTGAACCATTGACAAAATTCCTGTCATCAAACCCCAACCCGCAAACTGTACTACTCGCCTCAAAAAATCTGGACGATATTCCACAATTTCTGGGAAAGTGTCAAAATAAGCTAGAGCTAAAGCAGCAATAGAAGGTTGAAGTAATTCTAGAGGTGTAGTGGCAAGTTTGAGAGATTCTTCAATGGAGAGAGAATTACTAATAACCAAACTACCCAACCACATTTGCAGATAGCTGCCGATCGCCGTTCCCAAATCAAAAGCAGGGTCGCCCCAACTAGACCTTTCCCAATCAATCAACCGCACCATATTCCCATTAGAATTTTCCCACTCTTGAGCTACGAGAATATTATTTAGTTTCAGGTCGTTGTGAGTCAGACAACTGGGAGATAAAGTCTCCCGAAGTTGAGCGATCGCTTGCCCTAAACTGTCATATCGTTGATAAAGGGTAAAAAATCTCAACCCATCTACAGGAGCGATACCAAAAATTTCTGGCCCTATCCTTTCAAGACTCTGCACCAAAAGTGGTGATACTTCAGGTTTAGCACGAACAACTTCACTAGCAAAGAACTCCCGATAATTTTTCTGATTCCAAGTATCGCGGTGAACCGTCGCCAAATAACTACCGATTTCAGCAGCAACTTTTGTAGGGAAGTTGTTTTCCTTGGAATAGAAATCACTTAAATCCCGATAACTATCCAGGTAAGTAGAGACCATAATAGATTTCTCGGCGTCGTAATGTAACAACTCTGGTAGAAAGAGACGCCAATGGTCAAGTTCGGGAAATGTCCGTAAAAATTTTTGGATTCGCCATTCCCCAAACAATTCACCTGCAGTTTCTCCTTGAGAATTATATTGTTCTTGTTTAACAAGTAGTTTTCGACCATCTGGCAAAGTCACTAATAAATTAAAATTTTTAGCAGTAATTCGCTCAATATTACTCTGAGATGTCTGCGAGGGATATTGCTCCGCTTCCTGTAGCGAATCGCATAAACCATTTTCTACTAAATAGTCATAGACATTTTGAGAGTTTAAAACAAATTTCATTTAAACTAACCTCTCATTAAGTTATAAATTATCAGTCAGTATCTAACTACTTAATACTGTCAAAATTTGAGTAAACTGACAAGAATTTTACTCAAATAAAACAGATATAACTAACACAATTATGTCTTTAACTTCGAGTGAGGGCAAATGGCATTCTCCCCTAAATATGGCGTTTTAAAGGTTAATTTCGTCAGTCCTGACTATATTCCTATTTGGGTGCATCTCAATGCGTGAATAAAGCCAAAAAATTATCGCTTTTAGGGAACACCGGAGCTGGGAACAGGGAACAGGGAATATATATATAGTAAAAAAAGTATTTTTGCAAATATGAGATTCACCCTCCTATTTTTTATAAAATCGCTAGTATTTTGAGATAAAAAAAAGACATAACTGCTAAAATTATGTCTTTTTGAGCGATCGGCCATATTCTGACATAACTTCTACAATTATGTCTTTTTTTTAGCTATTGCTGATGTTGAAAATAATTGACAAGTTACTATCCAGAAAACAAACTATCTAATTCACAATAATCAGGTTAATTTGTATTAATAACTCCACCATTTATTAATACCACTCTATCATGTTGAGACCGTGATAAAAGTTCGCTAAAATTTCTACCTTTAAAGAGAATTAAAATACTAATATCTACCTAATTATAATACTGTAGTGGACTGTTTCACCTAAAATAGTGCATTAGATTTGCCATTGTAGCTAGAGCAGGACTTACGCAAAGACACTGTGTATAGAGTCCAGTAACTATTGGACAATAGTTATGAGTACTATATATAGCGTATCTGCGTAAGTCCTATAGAGGAAGTTATCTCTTAAAAATTTCCTATTGCAACATTTAAGATGAAACAGTCCAGTAGGTTGGGTTGACGTTCGCGTAAGCGTTGCGGAGCAAAGGAAACCCAACAAAGATAGGTATCTGTCTCAAGTTTGTAGTAGACTGACACGCCTAAAAATGTAGGTTGGGTTGAACGGCAGTGAAACCCAACAAAACCTTACTAATGTTGGGTTTATCCTAACGGATAAGCTCCGCTAACGTCCCTCAACCCAACCTACACTTATTGCACCATTTTAGCTGTGTCAGTCCAGTAGTAGACTGAGACTTATTCAATGGTGCATTAGATTCAATTCAAAAGTCAAAAGTCATGCATTCAAAAGTAAGAATTTCAAGTTAAAAGCTAATGCACAGTTTTAGCTGTGGAGCGTCTACTACTAGGACTATTTGTGTTGGGTTTCCTACGTCAACCCAACCTACATCTGTCAAAATTCAATTGTTTAGCAGTGGGAGCATCTTGCTCCCGTAAATTTTCCTCCTATTACTCCCGTAAATTTTCCTCCTATTCAAATAAACTATCTAATTCACAATAATCGGGTAAAGTTGTATCAATAATTTGACCATTTCTCAAAACAACTCTGTCATGTTGAGGTCGTGATAAAAGTTCGCTAAAATTCCTACCTTTAAACAGAATTAAATCCGCAGGTAATCCAATTCCAATTCTGCCAATATTAGGTAAACCAATTAAATCCGCAGGAGTCTTAGTAACAGCACAAGGCCAATCCCCATAAGGCATATCTAAATGAGCAATTCTCACTGACATATTAAACACTTCCAAAACATCATGGTCGCCAAATCCAAAAAAAGGGTCGCGACAATTATCACTCGCCACAGCAACAGAAATTCCCTCTTTTTTCAACTCATGTAATAAAGTAACTCCCCGCCATCTCGGAGTATGATTATTTTGCCTATTCTGGAGATAAAGATTACACATTGGCAGACTAACAATACTAATACCAGCTTCCTTAACTAACTTGAGAGTTGCTGTTACTTGTTCCAGAGTTTGTACCGCCAAACTACAACAATGTCCGCAAATAATTTTGCCAGAAAATTGATGACTAATTGCCTTCTCAGCAACTTTGTATAAAACTCTAGAATTAGGGTCTCCATTTTCATCCGTATGTAAGTCTAAATCTAATTGACGTTCTTTCGCCAGACTAAATAACCTCTCCAATTGATTATCCAAGTCTGAATTCATGTATAAAACTGCTCCTAATATTCCACCAATATCAAGAGTTTTATCAGCTAATTTTTCTCCAGCTTCAATAAGATAATAATCCCCACTAACCAAAGAAACAGGTTGTAATATTAATCTACCTTCCCACTCTTTTTGTAATGTTTGAAATACCTCCAAACCAATATTTACCTGTTCACCAAAACAGACAAGATGAGTCCGAATAGCTTTTGTACCATGAGCATAACTGCATTTCAAACCAAATTCCATCCGACGATAAATATCTTCAGCATTCCAATATTTTTCCGCATCCCTAGCACCCGCATCCAAAGCACCATTAAAACTACCATCTGAGTTAGGCGATCGCATCCAGATATGACCTTTATCTAGATGGGTGTGCATATCCACAAAACACGGCCAAACCTGGCCACCTTTGAGGTCTATAGTAGGAATATTCTCAGTTTCCGGAGAGGGCAAATGTGTTAAGGAGTAGACGACTTGTATAATAACTCCTTCATTAATTTCGATATCCACCAGTGATAAACCCTCCCTAGTTTGACTAGGTATGTCAAAATCAGTTTCTAGAAGACATACAGGTATGTGAGCATTTTTTAGCCAATAGTGAGAAATATCATAAATTACAGAAAATTGTTGATTATTCATAATATCTAAATAATATAGCGCTAGGGATATAGGGAACAGGGAATAGCAAACTGTAAAAGGGTTTTAGGATTGAAAAATGTCCGCGCCCAATTCTTGTAGTGCTATATTTGATTTGTGCCAAATTAATTTAATCAGGACTTACGCAAAATAGGTAATTATACACCATTTGTAGGGGTTAACGGCTGTTAACCCCTACCAAGAGAGGTGGTTATGCGTAAGTCCTGTTAATACTGCACTTTGAGCTGGAAGTTGTAAATATGAGCACTCATTGCTATATAGCGAGGGCAAATACCATTCGCCCCTACAGATGATGGTTTAAAAGTCAATTTGCGTAAGTCCTGTACTTAAAACTTTTGACTTTTGACTTTTGACTTTTGACTTTTGAAAACTTTTGACTTTTAACTTGAGCGATAACTGCTGTCTCCATGGCAAAATTAATGTTGAGAACAAGATCAGCAAAAGGATTAATCTACAATGATGAGTGAATCTAGATTACAAACTGCATTAGAAAATGGCCAAGCTCTAAAAATTATTAGTGGTTTGACTAATTTTGATACAAACAGAGTAGCAGCAACTGTCAAAGCTGCCACCCTCGGTGGTGCAACCTACGTTGATATTGCTGCCGATCCTAATTTAGTGAGAATGGCGCGCAGTTTAACTAACTTGCCCATCTGTGTTTCTGCCATCGAACCCACTAGATTTTTACCAGCAGTAGAAGCAGGAGCTAATTTGATTGAAATTGGTAACTACGATCCTTTCTACGCCAAAGGTATACGCTTTGAAGCGGAGGAAGTATTGCAGTTAACTCAACAAACTCGCGACCTGTTACCTAATATTACTCTTTCTGTAACTGTTCCCCATACTTTAGAACTAGACCGACAAGTACAACTAGCTACTGAGTTAGTAAAAGCTGGTGCTGATATTATTCAAACTGAGGGTGGTACCAGTGCTAAACCTGTTCATCCTGGAACATTAGGGTTAATTGAAAAAGCGGCTCCTACTCTAGCAGCAGCTTATGAAATTTCTCGTGCTGTATCTGTACCTGTATTGTGTGCTTCCGGTATTTCTAATGTAACTGCTCCACTAGCTGTTGCTGCAGGTGCGGCAGGAGTTGGTGTGGGTTCTGCTATTAACCGCCTCAATGATGAAGTGGCGATGATAGCTGCGGTTCGTAGTTTGGTGGAAGCTTTGGCAAGTGTTCGTTATGTCAAAGTAGATGCAATGTCTGTTTAATTAGTTTTACCTAGTAGCTTGTCTAGCTTGAAAATGTGGGTAAATTTTAGAAAATATAGACCTCTCCCCCCTTTCCAAGAGGGGTTGGGGGGATCGTAGCGTTGGGTTTTACTCACAATTTTAGTTTAGACGAGCTACTAGAGAGTTTTCAGGTCAATGAACCACATTAAAAAATGATAACCCTGTAGGGATGTTGCATGCAACGTCCCTACTCAAATGAAAGCGCTATATGTCTGTAGAGTTTCGACTTAGTTAACAATTTGCGCAATTTATCGACATAATACGATAGTTCTCACAGGCAAGTAGTAACGAGGGTGACGCTTTGTATCTTCTGCACTAATCCCTGCTTCAGCATTTCTGGGGT
>NZ_JAAHGK010000042.1:0-13907 GCF_010672505.1 Okeania sp. SIO2B9
TTGATTGCTGATTGCTGAATGCTTACCTATTCCCTATTCCCTACTATATTTTTTTTATCTTTCCATTTACTCCAAATAAATCCTACTATTAGAGGCAACCATAACCAGTATCTTTCCATTGGATTTAAAACCCAACTATTATCTCCTAAAGTTTGTCTGTATGGCAAAACAAAATAAATAAATCCTGATAAACTCACCCATCTTATCCCTAAATTTCTAGTTGCTACAGCAAAAGGAATAAACCAAGTAAAATACCAAGCATGAACAATAGGAGATAAAGTTAATAATAAGAAAAAATACCATTCAGTAAAATCAACAAATCTACGACAATTCCAGATTAAAATTCCTACTCCTAAGCAAAGAGGAATTCCATAAATCCAGTTAAATTTTGTAGATTGTTCCGAAACAAAACTAACTAAATAAGGAATTAATTCAGCACTACGACCATTAACAACAAAATTTGAACTTGTAGGAATGAGCGAACATTTTCCAGGTTGACAAAAATTTAGAGCTGCAACACACATTGGTAATAAACCAATTAATAATAAAAAACCTGCTTGCTGCACTTGATGGAGAAGGTAACTAAATGTTTTGTCGTCTAATTTAAACCTCGAAAACCTACTAGTTTTATGTACTTCATCAAGTTGCAAATTATGATAAAAATTATGCTCCTGTTTATCTGATTTTTCGGCGCTATGAAGCATATTAATTTTGATTCTTTTCTGTTCCCTATTCCCTGTTACCTGTTCCCTAAAACATAATATTTTCTGCCAAACAACAAAAGATAAAATTGGTAAAGAAACCCATTTTATTGCCACACTTATACCAATTAAAAAAGCACTCCAATACCAACGATAATTATCTTGTTCTTTTGGGTTAAATACCCCGTCGTCTACAGTTTGAGTCCCCATCCAGTTTTTCCAACTTCGGTCTTTCCTTCTTCCTTCTTCCTCCTTGCTTCTTCCTTCTTCAACAGAAGTTTGAGTCCCCATCCAGTTTTTCCAACTTCGGTCTTTCCTTCTTCCTTCTTCCTCCTTGCTTCTTCCTTCTTCAACAGAAGTTTGAGTCCCCATCCAGTTTTTCCAACTTTGGTCTTTCCTTCTTCCTTCTTCCTCCTTGCTTCTTCCTTCTTCAACAGGAGTTTGAGTTCCCATCCACTTTTTCCAACTTCGGTCTTTCCTTGTTTCTTCTTCCTCCTTCCCTCTTCCTTCTTCAACAAAAACTAACCATGCTCCCACTAATGGTAAGAGAAACCAACTATCATAATGACCACCTCCAGCAAAGGAATAAATAATCAAAGGATTCCAAGCATAAATCAAAGTTTTTTGCAGGCTAAATTTTCTAATTAATAACCAACAAATACCTAAATCTGCCAAGATAAAAGCAAACTTAAAGACAAATACTGACGGACTAATTAGTGCTAAAAATCGAAACCCTAATTGAATCAAAGGTGGGTAAATAGCAGAAGTATCAGGATGATTCATTAATGACCACCACTCTGTTCTATAGGGAATTAATTCTAAAGCATTTGGCGCTAAATCATAAGGACTAAAACCCAAATTTTGAATGTAACCTTCCCACAAATAACGCCAAATATCATCCCCTGGTTCCATGAGAATTAATATTAGTCTAGTCAGAATAGTTATACTCCAAAACCAAGCTAAATTAATTGACGGTATTGCCCAAGAAATTATAAAACCTAAACTCATTATGCTGATACCAATCCAAAATTTTATGACAATACCAGCTTCCTGAAAACTACCGTAGGGAACTATGAAAATTGTACCTACTAATATCAAAAATGAACTTAGTAATAAAGGCAGATTTTTCTTAGTATAACTTACAGAAAATAGAGTCATAATATCATGTCCGGTTGAATACTTATAAATAACGACGGAGGAGTCAGGAGTCAGGAGTCAGGAGTCAGTAGGAAAAAAGAAGGAACAGAAGAAGAAAGTTTCTGATCACGCTATTAAGCGGACATGATATAAAATAGCCTCAAGTATATATAATCTACAATTCGGCACTTCAAAGTGTAGTATTAAAAATCAAGACTCAGAATTGCTGAATTCATGAGTCAGGAGAAAATAATAGTGGTGATAATTGATTGGATTTTTGATTATTGGAGAGTTCTATTTATGTACTTAAATATAGGGATTATGTACTTAAATATAGGGAGATAGGAATATGGGGAATCTGGGGGCAAATTTCAACTTTTTCTACTGTTTTATCATTTTCTTTGTGGGTTTAATACCCCACCGTCTACACGGTGTTCAAAATTACTTGGGGGAGCGAATCCCCATGTAATTTTCCTCCTGTCTCCTGTCTCCTGTCTCCTGTCTCCTGTCTCCTTCTTCAATTCTCCCCCGCTCCCCCGCTCCCCCACTCCCCTACTCCCCCACTCCCCCACTCCCTACTCCCCCACTCCCCTGCTCAAGAATTTGTTAGTATTATTCTGCAATTCTAGATTTTTCCACAGATATTTTAAATACAATTTACCAAGAGTTGTCAGAATAATTGTTCCAGCTTGAAAACTACCTTTTATAGTACCTGATATTTTTGAACGTCCACCCTGACGACGACGATAACCAACAGGAATTTCAGTTATTTTTAAATCGCATTCTACAGCTCTAGCTTGCATTTCTACCGTCCAACCAAAACCTCGGTCTTGCATTCTAATTCTCTCTAAATTAGACTTCCGAATTAAACGCAACGGTCCTAAATCTTGATACCAATATCCCCACCCTAAACCAATTAAAAAAGTAGCTAATTTATTACCAAAATTTTGTACGGGAGTCATAGCAGACCTACCTACTTTTGTAGCACGGCGATCGCCTAATATTAAATCGTATTTATTAGTAGCAGTTAAAAATTTTGGTAGTTGCTTTAAATCATCACTACCATCTCCATCACAAAATAAAATCCAATCACATTCTAAGGGTGTATTTTGGATGCCACGCCAACAAGCTTTACCATAACCTGATATGGGTTCTTTGATGACTTTTGCACCTGCTTTTTTCGCTTTTTCTATACTTTTATCGGTGCTACCATTATCAACTACTATGATATTTTTTAGTCCGTAAGATTGTAATGATTTAATTACATTTGTAATGGTAGATTCTTCATTCAAAACAGGAATAATTACGAATATTTTTTCTAAAAGCATTTGTTTTAATTTTTTTTCTGAAAAATGAAGTAGTCAGCTTTTCCTGCAAAATGCTACCCAAACAGCTTTTTAATAAATGAAGCAAGCATTTGTTTATAGCAGTTCTTTAATCTATGAAGTACAGTTTTAGATCCCCCCCACCCCCTTTCTAAGGATGGAGTCTTCAAAGTCCCCCTTTCTCAGGGGGATTTAGGGGGGTCGTAAATGTATGTCATAACTGTGAGAATTGTCATAACTTCTACTACATTAAAAAAATAGCTGATAGCTGATAGCTGACGGCTGAAAGCTTAGATATTATTGAACATTTATGGAGTCTTCAAAGTCTATCTTTCTCAGGGAGATTTAGGGGGATTGTAAATGTATGTCATAACTGTGAGAATTGTCATAACTTCTACTACATTAAAAAAATAGCTGATAGCTGATAGCTGACGGCTGAAAGCTTAAATATTATTGAACATTCAAAGACCAATCATAGTTAGAATATTTAACTTGATAACCACCCTGTTTTAAATACTTTTGAGCATCAGGATTTACATATTGATGAGCATAATTTACGATTGCCGTTTCTGTTTTATTCAAACCATCAATATTTGCTTCTTGACCATAGGTTTTTTCAAAATCTTTACCAAACCATTGAAAAATTGAAGACAAATAAACAGCATTATTTTCACGGTCAATTCGGAAACTTTGATTATTGGCGAGAAACTTATTAGCTTGGTCATCTAGTTGTTTTTCTAATTGATTACCAGTATAAGTTTCTTGTCTAAGAGGAGGGCAACTTATTGCAGCACAAACTAAAGCAACATGAATTCCTGGTTCGTTAAATTCTTTCCTTAAAATCTGATGTTCGATATGATCTAATGTCAACTTTTCCCCAACAATATCGAATTTACGAATCTTCCAAACACCAGGAATTCTTCTAATACTTTTAGTGGGGTAATTATCAATAATAGATTCTAAAGTAAAAGAGTTATAAGCATTAACTAAAAAAGCAATTTTTTCTGTGTCTGTCCAAGAATCATAAGTGCTTGGCGTTACAGCTCCAATAGCAGCATTAAATTCATCAAGTTTTTGCCGATTTTCTTTTAATCTTTTGTAGTCAACTAACCCTTCTGCATTGACATATTCCTTTAAAATTGAGTTGTAATCTTGATAATTAAATGGTTGAGCTGAAGTAGCAGTAGATTCTTGTGTACCTTGATTGTTTTCCCCTAGATTTGTCGGACTATTTAATCCACCACAGCTAGCTAAAAATATAAGTAGCGGTAAGAAAAATAATAACTTCTTAAGTTGATATCTCATAAATTATTCTGCCATTGATATTAATTTCATGGGTGCATTTCATATTTGCAAAAATACTTTTTTCCTATCTATTCCCTGTTGCCTGTTGCCTGTTGCCTGTTGCCTAAAAGCGATAATTTTTTGGCTTTATTCAAAATTGAGATGCACCCAATTTCATTACATATCCATGAAAAACTAACGGCATGAGTAACTTGTGAAACTTAGCTTAATTTTGACTTAAAAATTGAGATTTATACTAATTATTCTAATTATTCAAAGGGTACCTAAATATGATATTTGACTATCTAAGTAGGTAGGTGAAAAAATTTATAAGTACGTCCGAAGCGAGTGGAGCGGAGCGGAAGGAAGCAATCTCAAGGGTTTTGACTGCTTTAACATTTCGTTATATAGTGATGTTTATTCACGCCTACCTACTTAGGATAAATATTGGCTACAAATTTCAGGCCAGGTGTTCCCTAAAAATATTCACTGTAGAGGTATTGACAATGGCATCAGACAATGATAACAGGACTAAATCCATTTCCCAGAAAGAAACCCCTAAAACTAATGGTAATGGCAAACGTCCTCTGCGTCAGAGAATAGAGTCAGCATTAAACAAACAAGACGGGTTTAACAAAGAACTTGCCCGTTATGGCTTTAACAGTTCTGCGGAGGTAGCCAAATGTCCTTCTTTGACTCAACTGATAGAAAAGGTCAAAGCCAAACAAACAGGTGAAGTAAGTCGGGAAAATCTACCCACTTTTGCTTTTTATCGAAAGGCCAGGCAACGAGAGCCATTAGTCCAACAGGTAACCCGGGATGTAATAGTATCCAAAGATCCAGTAAGTCAAGGGTTACGTCATGTACGACCGCCAGCCTGACCCCAAGCAGTGGCCAATGAGTTCCAAAGTGCTTCTGATAATAAGTTTCTACGCTTTACAGGGGATGACAGCTATGTGGAAGTTCCCAACACTGACAGTCAGATGAATATATTCGAATCTGGTAGTTTTACTGTGGAGTGTTGGGCTAAAGTAGAAGGAAGCGAAGCGTCGAAAAAAACGTCCGATTTTTTGGTCACGGCAGTAGCGTTCCTAATGTTTTCTCTGGTGGACTTGACTACAGAAAACTTCGGATGGATTTATCTGGTGAACATACATCCACAAATAACGACTTTGAGTATAGTGGTTGGCATCATTACGCTTATCTCTATAATGACGACACGAAAAAAGGAGAAACGTATCGTGATGGAGTCAGGGTAGATAGAGAGGAGGTAAATAATAATCATCATTCTACAGGAGCTTTTAAGATAGGAACCCGTGCAAATCATTATTTTCGAGGGCTAATATGTGAAATGCGTGTCTGGAATTATGCTCGTAGCGAAGGGGAAACCCAGAGAGACATGTACCAACCCTTGATAGGCAACGAAGAAGGCTTAATGAATTATTGGCCAATGAATGAAGGGACAGGAGACACAATCAACGATCGCCAATCCTTCAGAAACTGTAACGGTACTCTTAGTGGCAATAATAAACCAGAATGGGAGACAGATTCTGGGCCCGATGGTTTCGGCGAACCAGTGCGCTACGCTAAACCAGGTTCAATTCAGTCGAGTCAATCTGCGGCAGCTTATTTAAAACATATCTATGATTTGGCTAGGGAGCAGATAAGTCCCTCCTTAGAAAAATGGGCTTTGGATACTCGTCGTCCAGACCTACAAAACTTAGAGCTGAGTGAAAATAACTTACATGAGGAGATTACGACTCTAGAATTGGTTAATGAAGTGCTGCTATCAATGCTTTGTTCCTGTCTGCACTTTCCAGGAAATGACGGCTATGTGAGAGTTCCCAACACTGACAATCAGATGAAGGTATTCAATGACCAAAGTTTTACTGTAGAGTGTTGGGCTAAAGTAGAAGAGGGAAACAGTACCTCCCGTATGATGCTTTTTTCTGAATCCGGTGGAGGTCTTGTAAGAGCTGGATTTTTTGATGATAAACTTTTTTTTGCGCTTGATAATGGGACTCAGAGATGTCCTGATATATATGAATATACTAATTGGCATCATTACGCTTTTGTCTTTAATAATGAGAACAAAAAACAAGAAATTTATCGTGATGGAGTCCAAGTATATGAAAGAACTTGGGATAACATTTGTGGTGTCTCTGCAGCTCTCAAAATAGGAACCTATGGCAGTAACGACCAGTATTTTCCAGGAATGATCAAGGAAATGCGCATCTGGAATTATGCTCGTTTCGGACAGGAAATCCAAGAGAATATGTATTGTCCCTTGGTAGGCAACGAAGACGGCTTAATGAATTATTGGCCAATGAATGAAGGGACAGGGGAGACAATCTATGATCGAACCTCCAGAGGATGTCACGGTTCTTTCTCGGGTAGTAATAGTAATAAACCCCAATGGGTAATTGACAAAAACTTTGGTGGCCAATTTTCCGATGATGGTCAAATTTTCAATCAATTAAAAACCCAACTACATCCCCTAGCACTACCATTCAACAAAGACCTAGCCACAGTACGTACTGGTTTAGCCCAAATCGAGGGCATGAATGTCAATGCCATAGCTCGTCGTTTTCAGGAAGATGACTATGCATTAACGCAAGAAAGCTTCACCCTGATTCCCCATATTACTGATGCCTTAGACCTGGTGGAATCAGAAATTGAAAAACTCCAGCAGAATACAAGCGATAACGACAATCTCTTCACACAGATATTTGGTGTATTCACAAAATCAGAATTACAATATGTAGACACCTTCATCGAAGCCACCAATATCACCTTCGACGAATTCCGTCAACTGTCTCGAGATTACGCCGTTAAAGATGAAGCAGGGACATCGTACTCACAGAATGAGTGGGGGGCAAGATTTCATATGGGTACATACAAAGTCTTGATCCTAGAAGAAGAAAACGAGCGACTGCGCATGAGAGGGGATGACGACGATAATATACACACAAACCAATTATCAGGGATGAATCACCTAGTCAGGCTCAAAAAGCGTACTGGATTAGAGTTTCATCAGCTAGATCAATTGCTGTGTTCTGTGAAAGATGCAAGCGACAACAGAAGAGTAACCGATAAAGGATTCAATGTCTTAGCCCATTATTTATATTGGCAGGAGCAATACAATCTCAGTGTGGATCAGTTTGTGGGAATGCTGCAAGAAGTTAACTGTTATGTGCGAGTAGGAGAACAAACAGAACCTACCCTGATGCGACAACTGTTTGGCAAAGATGCTCCCTACGTCACAGAAAAAATTCTAGCTAGTTCAATTAAACTCACAGAGCTAGAAAATCTCAAAGAGGGTGGCATTACCCTGGGAGACCCTGCGACGAGGATTGAAACTCACTCGTCGGGAATGGGATGTAGTTTTGGAGTTAGTTAAAATCGACGAATACACCAAGATTAACCAAAGGAGCCTTGCTCTTCTGTATCGCCTAGCTACCATCTTTGGGCTTTTAGGTTGGGATATTCTCAATGGCATCAAATTAATTGAGAAAATAGACCCAGACTTACTAACCACCTTAGGCGAATTAACTGGAGCCAACAGCGTCTTGTCAGCATTAGACAAATTAGTCTGGTTATCTCAATGGATGGAGAGTGCAGAATTATCCGTCACAGATTTATTAATGGTACTCACACCACCAAGCGAAGCAGTACTACAAACAACTCAACAGGTAAGCAATTTTCTGGATGAATTAAACAACGCCATCCAAGACAATTTACTCGACAGCGAATCTGACTTTGCTATTTACCGCAATTGGAAAGTAAACGAGTTAATAATCCCCCCCATTGAAATTGAAGATTGGTTGGAGCAGCTACAAAGCCTAGATATCCTGGATGCAGCAGGTTTATTCCTCTCTGTTACCAAAGACCAAATAACAACAGCAGTCACAAAGATTCTCACCGCTGAAAGTGTAGACATTGATGACAATGAAGAACTCACAAACCAACTGATAGACTTCTTAGCTGAAACCCAGTATAACCAAGAACAAGTTTTATTTGAGCAAGTCATCAAAATAGCTGAAAGCGATCGCCCCGAAATTGTAGCTCCTGTATTGAGTTGGATGGGAACCAATACCTATGACACTCTCAGCACCCTACTATCGGGAACAGAATCAGAACAGTTGCAACTGCTGTATAATCTGGCACGACATCTCCAACTCACAAGTAAATTATCCTTCTCTGCTGCCACAGTACAAATGCTCTGTGATTACCCTGAATGGTTAGTCATAGGGATGACCTTACCATTAAGTCTAAAGCAGGTTTATTATTTAGAGCGGTTCAAACAAATTCAGAACGCTGAAGCTACTGAAGAAATGTGGTTAGCTTATTTTCTCACCCTTTGGGGAGGAGTAGACATCACCGATGACCAGATTAACGCATTATTGGCAGTATTGCTCGACTTTGACCAAGAAGAAATTGCAGTGCTGCGAGACAATGCTTCTAACCAGGAAACCAAAACTGTACAACAGGTAGAAGCTTTGTTCAGACAGATAAAACTATGTCAATACTTATCTATCAGTGCCACAGAATTAATCACTCTCACTGAAGAAGGAGTCAACGATGGAACAGACTACCCAGAAGCAGCAGCAGTAGTTTTAGGGGGACTAGCTCGTGCCAGTGATGAGAATTTAGCTACAAATGCTGAAAATGCTCTCAATGAAAAAATCCGTGATGCTTTAGTGGCGGCAGTCTTTTCTCATGTCATCTCCCAAGATGAAGAGTTGAGAGACAAGATTAAAGATACCGAAGACCTCTATAGTTACCTACTCCTAGATGTGAATGTTACATCTGCTGTGCCAACCAGTCGTATTGTGGAAGCTAATTCCAGTGTACAATTATATATTCATCGGATGCTGGAGGGAGTAGAATCTGGCGAATTTGTTGATAAAGCAGCTTTCAGGGACGAATGGGAAACAGCTCAACAGTATCGAGTCTGGGAAGCTAATGAGAAATTGAAACTGCATCCAGGTAACTACATTGAACCCGAACTGCGCTACGACAAAACCGAGATATTTAAAACATTTGAACAAAATCTGTCTCAGGGACATCTAGATGAAACCATGATTGAGACAGCTCTGTATAGTTATATGCAGGAGCTGCAACGTCTCACGGAGCTGATACCGACGGGGTTTTGTCAAACACGAGAATACAGTCCTTTAGGTAACCATGTCAACTACTACTTTACGGCCAAAGCAGGTTGGACGGAAATGACTTACTACTATCGTCAGATGCGATTAGATGTGGAGATGTTGAAGACAGGAAACCCTCAAGCTGTCCAGTGGGGAGAATGGAAAAAGGTTGATTTACCTGCAACTAATCAGACAGTATATGGGATTAACCCCGCTTATGCCTGGAATCGCTTATTTCTCATTTGGATAGAGAAAAAGGAACGGCGTAGTGAGGATGGAGAAACAACCACATATCATCTGCTGCCTCGGTATCTCAGGCAAGGAGTGGATGGGAGTTTTGGAGAACCTTTGACACCTTCTATGTCCCAGGATATACTTGAGGCACTGATTGTTGAGGCAGATGTCAGACCGACTATTTACCAAGCGAATTTTCAAGTGGATAGGATTAGCTTGTATTTTATTGTTTCCGATCAGAAGTTTCAGTTTGAAATAAGTAAAAGAGAGGCAATTATTATTGATGCAACTAGCGCAACTATTACCAATCCTCCTCAAATTGAAGGGTATGAAGGAGCTGAAAGTGTCTATGATGATCAAGAAATACTGTTTTATCCAGAATCAATTCCTCTATATCAAGGCTATTATATTTTAGATACAAGTGAAGACAATTATGTCAATTTGCACTTGCATATTAATTGGACTACGAGATACATTTTGATTTCAAAAATCATAAATGGTTTAAAATTAGAGATACAAGAACAGGAACTTGAATTTTCCTCAGAGATGGATGAAATGTATTCCATAAGCATAACGAACTGTAAATATCAAATTTCCATTAATGGAGACATTATAAAGACAAAGGTAGTTGGTGATGCTGTTGATGAGAGCCATTATCCTTATGATATAAATTTCAAAGTACCTACTGTAAGTACGCAACTTGACTTGTCTAGTAGTCCAAAAACGGGAGAAATTACAATAGAGTTTTTATTTGATTATTATACAGAGATCATACCCTTTGCTGGTGGTGAAAAAGTGACGATCAGTGGGACTGAGACACTTCCGGCTAGAGAAGTTATTAACTATGACACTTTAGCTTTAACTGATTACATATACATCGAATCACCAGGAGATCGAAAACAGGAAGCATATCTGGTCACTAAAGATACAACAGCAGAAAGTTCTACACATATTTTTCACCTAGTCTCACCAGCATTAAGTAACGTTCCTGAACTCTTACCACTACCTGCTGGAGTCCTACCTCTGTTTTCTTTGGAGCATCAATCCTATACTGAAACTGGGGTTGATAACTTCGTTACTGAAGCCGAAAAAGCTGAAGACGATGAAGACGCTCAGGTATTCAGTCCTATCCTAGAACCGAAACCGAAGAACCAGTTTGATTTCGATGGATCAATGGGGCTTTATGGCTGGGAAATCTTCTATCACATTCCCGCACTCCTGGCTTCTAAATATGCTGAAAATGGCAACTACGACCAAGCCAAGCGTTGGCTCCGTTGTATTTATGACCCTTCTAGCACAGGAAATCCTTGGGGAGTGCGTCCGTTAAGCAGTAACCAGACAACAAATAGCTTTTCCAGTATCACTGACCCCGATGAGGAAGCTCTCAGAAACACCATTCATTATCAACACGCCACTATTCGTCACTCCATCGAGCATTTGCTCTCTCAAGGAGATGACTCTTATCGTCAGGAAACTCAAGAAACTCTACAAGAAGCAAAAATGTGGTATGTTGTTGCCAAAAATGCTTATAAAGAAGAATTTAGGGAAACCTTAGAGAGTCTCACTGCTAGCGACTGGAATAATCCCACATTAGGAGAGGTAACTGAAGCTGATTTTCGAGAACCCACCAATGAGGAACTACTGGGACTTTACGAAACCATTGAGGAACGATTACACAATTTGCGTCATTGGCTGAATATCGATGGCGAACCCTTGAATGTTCCTCTGTTAGCTCCTCCTATCGACCCCCAACAACTGCAATTAGCTGCCTTATCTGGAGTTCCTGCTACTGCAGCTCAGAGCTTTGCTCAAATGGCTCTACCTTTACTTTCGAGGAGATTCTGGCTAAAGCTCAATATTACACTCAGGAACTGATGAAGTATTCTCTACGGATGCAACAAGCTCTGGAAAAACGAGACGATCGCTTACTCGAAGAAATTAAGCAACAGCATGAGTACGATTTGTTTGAATTCAAGATTAATGCTCAAGAACAAGCGGTTAAGATGGTTGAAGCAGCCGACAAAGCCTTAGAATATGCCAGGAATGTTCTTCTAGTAGAGCGCGATGGACAGAAAAAGTTTGCTGATGAGTACATGAATGATTCTGAAACAGCAGCTATGGGGCTCATACCATTCAAAGAAGTCTCAATGTTCTTAGCTACTGGTATGTCAGTAACTGAGGCAGTTTCTGCATTAGTTCCAAACATTTTTGGTTTTGCTGGTGGGGGAAGTAAGATACAAGCTCCTGCCAAAAGTGGTAAGGAAGTTGCTGAGTTAACCGCAAATATGCTTCAAGATGCGATAGATACTTTGAAAGATGCTGGAGGCTACCATCGTCGCCAACAAGAAGCTAAATATAACTATGATATATTGGTGGAGAAAGTCAGAGAGATTGACTTACTTATGGAAGATGGTAGTGAACTGGAAAAGGAACAAGAAATACTCCGACAGCTTGAGTCGGAGCGTGACCAATCTAAATACTTAGTAGAGTTTCACCAAAATCGCTTTACCAGTAGTCAATTCTATGATTGGTACATCGGGCATATTAGCAATCTCTACCGTTCCTCCTACGATGCTACTGTCAAGTTTGCTAAGATGGCTGAAACCGCATACCGAATGGAGACTGGAGACCCCACAGCTACCTTTATTGGCTCTCATTGGGATCAAGGCACTAAAGGAATACTCGCTGGTCAGGCCCTCTGGTTAGACTTGCAACGGATGGATTTGGCTTATTGGAGCCGCATTGAGCCTGAGACTAGCCTACTCAAAGAAATTTCACTCCAAGAACTTGACCCATCTTCTCTAGCATCTCTCCAGTCTCGTGGTCAAACCATCTTTTGTCTCAAAGAAGAGTTATTTGAGGAAGACGATCCCACTCTTTATGGCCGAAAAATTCAAAGTATTCGGGTTTCCATTCCCGCTTTGGAAAATCAACGATGGTCTTGTTGCGGTCGGTTAACTCAAATTGATAGCCGACTCTACTATAGCCGTCACAAAGATGCTAACCACTCTATCTTTAATCCCTATGCTTATCAAAGTATAGTTTTAGGGGGATGGCAGACTGACTCTTCCAAGGTAAAATTACCCAAAGGTCGTCTCAAACCCTTCCAAGGAACAGGGGTTGACTCAACTTGGCATTTATCTTTCCCTACAGTTGTCAAAGCTATAGGGGAAAAACGCCGTCATTTTCCTCAGAAAGAAATGCTGAAGCTCATTGATGATGTGGTGATTGAAGTTACATATAGCGCAAAGATGTAAGGCAGAAGGCAGAAGGCAGGAGGCAGGAGGCAGGAGGGAAGAAAAGGCTAGAAGGGAGAAAGTTTTTTTATTGCTGATTATCTGGACATAATATCAAATCCGGTTAATTGCACATAAAAAAATTCTCCAATCGTCATAAGTAGGCCTATCTTTGTAATTCTCTCTCCTCCTGACTCCTGACTCCTGACTCCTGACTCCTCCTGAGTTAACCATTCTATAACTGTTTAACCGGACTTGATATAAAATAAGCGATCGCTCCTCAACTAAGAAGGTAGGCGATCGCTATTCTCATTCATCCCTAATTATAGAAAAAATTAGGGGTAAAATTAATCCACTCTTTCTAATTGCCAGAGAAGTTAAACTAAGCAATTCTATCACCAGAAATGCTCGTCTCCAAAACCGGACGTGAGACTTTCACCTCATCCGGCTCCTCAGTGATTTTGCCCTAATCAAAATGAGCACCTCTACCGCTATTCTTAGCAGTTTTCAGATCGTAGCAATGTATATGCAATAGTAAATGGCATCCAATACTTTCCCCCTCTTAAGTTGAATGAAAGTCTTTTTGCCTGCTCCAATAAAACCAGTCCTTGTTAACATTCTCCTGTCTAACAATAGGAACTTCTGTGTGCTTCAATAGCTTAACTCGACTGCCATCCTCATAACTACACGAAAATTCCTTTCTGTTTTCCCCAGAATGCCAATACTTTTGAGAAATCCAGTCATTATTTTTATTGGAATGTCTTCTTCTTGCCCAACGCCAGAGTTTTTGGTACACTAAATGATCCAAATCCCTAAAGGTTTTCTTACTCACTACAGCCG
>NZ_JAAHGK010000420.1:0-5552 GCF_010672505.1 Okeania sp. SIO2B9
TGGGTCATATGATCAAGATTTACTTGAAGCTTGGCTGAAATATTCTTTGATTTCTCAGTTAGAATCAGGAGACATTATAGTAATTGATCATACCAGTTTTCACAAAAAAGATGTTAGCCAAGAGTAACGAGAAAGAATCTTGAACGTGATTTTCACCCCTTTCAGAGAAGCTCTAGAATACTTGTATTTTTAAAGCAAAGAGTCTCAAATAGTATTATTATAAATGTAGAAAATAGTCGATAAAAATTCCCCGAGTCATCTAAATATCAGCAGAGCTAAAAACCTTAACTCTCATCTTCCACCCAAATTTTGATAGATTCATTCAGCATAAGAGTTAACATATTGAAAGTATATCATTACACTAAAGATTAAGCCATTTTATGATGGCAAAAATTTGACTAATAAGTAAAATCTCCTCGATGGACTTACTCAAGAAATTCTGCGATAAAACTCATGTCGGTTAAACAAAATCAATTCACAGTTCAATTTTGGGGCGTAAGAGGTAGTATTGCTTCTCCCGGAGCAGAAACAGTAAGATATGGGGGTAATACTCCTTGTGTAGAAATGCGAGTTGGTGGACATCGCCTGATTTTTGACGGTGGAACTGGCCTACGAGTTTTGGGTCAATCCCTGATGTCTCAAATGCCCGTAAAAGCCCATATGTTCTTTACCCATACCCACTGGGATCATATTCAAGGCTTTCCTTTTTTTGTACCTGCTTTTGTTAAAAATAATTGTTTCTATATATATGGAGCAGTTGCTCCAAATGGAGCTACTATTCAACAGAGGCTGAATGACCAGATGCTCAACCCTAATTTTCCTGTACCTTTGCAAGTTATGGGGGCTGAACTTAAGTTTTTCGATTTGGAAATAAGTCAGCCAATTAAAATTGGTGATATAGTTATTGAAAATGCTTTACTCAACCACCCTGGAGAAGCAGTAGGATATCGTGTCAACTGGCAAGGATACACTGCAGCTTATGTTACTGACACAGAACATTTTCCCGATCGCTTTGATGAAAATGTTTTATTTTTGGCTCGTCAAGCAGATGTATTAATCTACGACGCTACTTATACAGATGAAGAATATTATTCGGACAAGTCTAGTAAAATAGGTTGGGGACATTCAACTTGGCAGGAGGCTGTAAAAATTGCTACAGTGGCTCAAGTTAAAAAATTAGTGATTTTTCACCATGACCCTATACATAATGATGATTTCTTAGATAAAGTAGGAGAGCAAGTAGCAGAAAAATTTCCTAATAGTTTGATGGCAAGAGAAGGTCTTTCAATTCAATTAATTCCTCCAAGCAATAGTGAAGACAATAATTCAGCAGTCAAACACTCCAAAAAAATCTAAAGTTTCAGCTTAATATTAATTTTGTTAGTAAGCTGACAAAAAATATAGATGAACAAAGATTAAATGTAGTAGAAAATGATTCAATCAACAAAAATATAAGGTGTGTGGGTAACTTCTTCTTTAGCTACAGTACTAACTCCAACTACCGTTGCCTTGGGAAACTTTGATGGTTTACATCGAGGACATAGGCAAGTAGTTCAACCAACTTTAAAATTAGATACTAGAAAAAATTCACTCTATGTTTATCCATCACAAACAGATACAGAAGTAGACAAAAACACAAAACTTCAATTATTAAATTCATCATGGTATTACCAAAGTGAATTGGACAAAAATGATGATTGTCAAGAGCCAAAAATTTATTCAACTGTTGTAACTTTTAATCCTCATCCCCAAGAGTTTTTTAGTGGAAAACCAAAAAAATTGTTAGCTCCACTAGATGAAAAATTAGCTCTTTTTCAACAGATGGGAGTAGAACAAGTGGTATTACTGCAATTTGACCAAGAATTGGCCAATTTAACTCCTACTCAATTTGTAGAAAAAATTCTGGTAAAACACTTAAAAGCAAGTCAAGTAAGTGTCGGATGGGACTTCCGCTTTGGTAGAAACAGGGTAGGAAAAGCAACAGATTTACAGACTATTGCAGCTAACTATAATATAGAAGTTACGATTGTACCTCTATACACTTGTGAAAATGGAGAACGTATTAGCAGTTCTATAATTCGTCAAGCTCTTGAGCAAGGAGACCTGAAAAAATCCAATCGTTTATTAGGTCGTCCCTACAGTTTAGCAGGTCAGGTGGTGGAAGGACAAAAATTAGGTAGAACTTTAGGATTTCCTACAGCTAATCTACAGCTACCGCCACAAAAATTTTTGCCTCGTTTTGGAGTTTATGCTGTGGAGGCCTATATCTTTGGACAGAAGCAACTTCAGGAAAATTCTTCTGGCGATTGTCCACACTTAGGAGTAATGAATATTGGCTGTCGCCCCACATTAAATGGTCTACACCCGACTACAGAAATTCACTTGTTAAATTGGTCTGGAGATTTATATGGTCAGACTATAATGGTAAATTTGATTGAGTTTTTAAGACCTGAACAAAAGTTTGCTTCTTTAGATTTACTAAAAGCAAAAATTCAAGAAGACTGTGCAATTGCTAGAAGTATACTCGTAAGTAACACTAAATAAATTTAATATAAAATAATCTTGTTGTTTCAATGGAAAATAGTTTAGTGATGGGTAAATGTCGTATCACTCTAATTGATCATTGCTTTTAAATTAATTATTGGTCGAATGTATCAAAAATAAATTATGCAAAGCTAAAAAAAATATAGCATTCCTGTTTAACTTGTAAAATTTGATGAATAATTTAGCCTAGACATTTTATCAAATTTCTATTTAGCTAAAATTTAAAAAGTTTTACTGGTAGTTTTAAGTTGGACTAAAGTTGTAATCTGTATAATTTTTAGCCAAAACTGTCTATGATATAATCTAGTTCGAGAATAGGTATAGGTTACAGTTTTTGCTTTCAGTGGTGAGCTTTTTTGTGATGTTTCATCTGGCATTACTGGCCTTCCGAAATCTCTCTAGATGGCATTTAATTTTGGAGGTCAAATATGTCGGTTTACGTTGGAAACCTTTCGTACGATGCAACAGATGAAGATATCAGAGATGTCTTCAAGGAGTATGGTAGCGTTAAGCGAGTTCAAGTTCCTTCAGACCGTGAAACTGGTCGCCCCAGGGGCTTTGCTTTTGTAGAAATGGAGACAGAAGATGAAGAGACAGCAGCCATTGAAGCACTTGATGGTGCTGAATGGATGGGACGTACTCTCAAGGTCAATAAAGCAAGGCCACGAGAAGGTCGAGGGTCATCTGGTGGTGGAAGAAGAGGCGGAGGAAACAAATTCTCTAGTGAATACTAAACTCTCATAGTTAAATTAGATTCAATTCAAGGGATGGGAATTAATCCTGTTCCTTTTATCTTCTAGTATTAATCACAATTTGATTGATAATTTTTCTGATGTAAATAGCGCGATCAAGCTAATATTTTAAGTATTAAACTTCAAGAAATTGTTAAAATAAAATTTTTGGCCTTAATTTTGATGATGTTTCTCTTTGGTGTTTATTGTGCCAGACTTTTTGCATAAGTCTGTTAATTTTTTCAATTGATGAAAGAGTTTTAATTTAGTAGTTAGAAGCCAGGATATTTTGGACTTTCAGCCAATATTTATAGATAGCAAATCATAATTTTATGAAAGAAAGTATTGAAAAGCTGAAACAAAATCTTAGTCAGACTATTCTTGGTAAAGAAGATGCCATTAACTTAGTATTAGTAGCACTTCTTTCGGAAGGTCATGTTCTTTTAGAAGATGTTCCCGGTGTGGGTAAGACCTTATTAGCTAAATCTCTAGCTTATTCGATCGCTGGAAAGTTTCAGCGAATTCAATGTACTCCTGATTTACTACCTACCGATATTACTGGTACTAATATTTGGAACCCTAGCAGTGGAAAATTTGAATTTCTACCAGGTCCGGTGTTTGCCAATGTGCTATTGACAGATGAAATTAATCGTGCTACCCCGCGTACTCAGTCTGCTCTATTAGAAGTAATGGAGGAAAAACAGGTTACTATAGATGGGGTTTCGCGTTCTGTTCCTAAGCCATTTTTTGTCATTGCAACTCAGAACCCTATTGAATATCAGGGGACATTTCCACTGCCGGAAGCACAAATGGATCGTTTTAGTTTATCTCTGACATTAGGCTATCCTACAGAATCTGAAGAGTTACAGATGCTACAAAGAATTTCTGAGGGAGTAGGATTAAGTACACTAAAAGCTTGTATTACTTTAGAGGAAGTCGAAGAGTTGCGTCGTTTGTGTAGTCTAGTGAAAGTAGATGAGTCTTTACAAAAATATATTCTCCGATTAGTAAGAGCAACGCGGGAAGATGAAGAAGTTACACTGGGTGTTAGTCCTCGTGGAACAGTTGCTTTGCATCGAGCAGCTCAAGCTTTAGGGTTTCTTGCTGGAAGAGATTACGCTATTCCTGATGATGTGAAATTTCTTTCTCCCTATGTCCTTTCCCATCGTTTGATACCAGCAGGAGGAAGACGTGCTCAAACAATTGTGGAAAGATTACTGACTTCTGTAATGGTTTCCTAAGTTTGAGTTTTTGATTGTTAGAAGTGCGGTTAGCTATTTGATAGTTAACTAGGTTTGCTCAAATTAATGAGAAATACAGGTAATACTAAATCCGGTTTATAGAGTCTGATGATTGTGCAGATGGGGAGGTAGGGTGTAGGGGAGATGGGGAGAGAATTTAATCTTACATCAGAGTTGTCGCTAAATAGAGGGAAAAAATCGCTCCAACCTAGACAGAGCAATAATTCTAAGCATTTTTAATTCCTAATATCTAGAATCCTTACAGAACAAGGTTTTTGGGGATTTTTTAAGTTATAAACCGACTAGTCTATCCTATAAAGTATTTTTGATCACCGGATTTGTTATAAGTAGGTAGGCGTTAACATTTATTGTTAGATAAAGGCAGTAGGCAGAATAAAAGAGGTTTCTGAGCTACTTTACTTTTTGTGACATACTTTGTTTTTTGGCTTTGGTGGGTGGAGAATGCTGTAAAATCTAAAGTGTCACAAGGAAAGCTCAAAACAATCCACTGTCCCAAATGTCTATCATCTCGATTTAAAAAAAATGGTTTTCGTCGGGGGAAACAATGCCATCAATGTCAAAATTGTGGCCAACAAGATTGTTGAATCTCCAAGTAATAACGCTGATCATCCAAAAGTCAAAAAACTCTGTCTCAAAATGTATCTCAACGGCATGGGATTTCCAGCCATCGCATCTAGTGACAGAAATTGACCATACTACCATTATCAATTGGGTAAAAGAATTGGCACAACAGTTATCCGATGAACCACAGGATGATGAAATTCCTGAAATCACTGAGATTGATGAACTACAGACGTTTGTGGGAAATAAAAAACAGATTGTTTGGAATAGCTTGTGTGGTTAATCATTGGAAACCGGGAATTATCCTTTGGGAAATTGGCGTTCGCGATAGCGATGCGGAGCATGATCGCTCCAGGGCAAACTTTTGAGAAGTTATGGCAAGTTATCCAGTTTTGGCATAGCTTTTGGTATGTCACTGACGGTGATCGAGTTTACCCAAAATATAGCAATGAGC
>NZ_JAAHGK010000421.1:0-5545 GCF_010672505.1 Okeania sp. SIO2B9
TGAGATATAAAAAGATTTAGCAATAACTGAAGATGGAACATTTTTTATACCGAATTAAGCGGATTTGATATTATAACTGTTCTACCGAACATGATATTAGCGGCAGCTCTGCGTTAGCAAATGGCATTCGCCCTCAGGAGTCAAGAAACTTCACTATGACTAATCACCCAACTCATTAAATCTTGCCACTCAGAAGTTTTAGCTAATCGATCAGCATCTAAATCATCCCCTACATTCTCAGAAAATCCTGTAAAGCTATCAATCCAATTAATCACTGTTCCCACAGGTAAAAAAGAAGAATATTCCCAAGACTTTTGTAAATATTCCACCATCTCAGAATAGAAACCCGTATAGTACAAATACCAAGAACTCCACACCAAAGTATTGTAACGCACCTGTTTTTCTAATAACTGAATTTCCAAAGGTAAAGACTCCGAGGCAAAAAACTTATCCAAAACCCCATTAATAGACCGTGCCTGAGATCTCCCATCCCGCATCGTATTTTGGTCGTGCTGACGATAACAAACAGTAGACTCTCGCAACCAGTCGGCCTCACAACCCTGCAAAGCCAAACGCAATACTAAATCGACATCCTCCGCTTGACCTAATCCCGCCTCAAAACTTCCCACCTGTTGCAACCAATCTCGTCGAAACATCAAAGTACCCATTGTGCCTATTGGTTTCCATCGTAACCATGCCTCTAAATCCAATTTAGGAACATAATCCCAGGGAGTCTCATCTTTAATAGTTTCACCATCCTGATTCACTCTGCGCCACCCACTGTGAACAATTCCCAAATTCGGTTGCGCGTCAAATACCCCTACCTGGGCAGTCAGTTTATCCGGTAGAAAAAAATCATCTGCATCCAGAAAAGCAATTAACTCTCCCCGCGCCAGATCTATACCATGATTCCTAGCTGTTGAAACCCCTTGATTTTTTTGATATATATAACGGATAGCCTTAAAATAAGGTTCCAAGACTAAAGAGGTATTGTCTGTGGAGCCATCATCAATGACAATGATTTCATAGGATTGATAAGTTTGGGATAAAATACTTTCGATGGCCTGGCGAATATAGCGATCGCCATTGTAAACGGGTATAATTACGCTTACCCGTGGAGTTTTAGTAGTAGTTGACATCTTAATAGACTTAGGTAGTAGGTGGTAGGTGGTAGGTGTTAGCTCGTAGGTGGAAATTCAAGAGGGAACACTGGATATTGTAGATACCTTCCATGGAAAGTTTCTATCAAAAATGGAGCTTTGAGGACTCCCGGTATAATCTCCAATTTACCGGGAGATGAATCGCGACCAAACAAACAATAAGCACTCTATTGAGATAGAATTATGATACAATGGGAACATGATAACACTGAGGTGTCACTGCGGCCTTTGCAGATCGTAGAGCAAATTGACGCTCGTTGGCCTACTGTCGGGGACTGACAACAGTCTAGATAAGTGCCACTCAAGCAGTAAACCTCGCCGATGCGAGGTTTGGGAATCTCCCGTTAAATCAAAGATTATAACGGGAGAGGATGTCAAATTCTTTGAGAATTACAGCAAGTTCAAAAAATCGGTAGTCCTGCTCGCGTAATGGTAGATGGGGATGAAAAACCTCTAGTACTGGCATCCTGCCCGCGAGTACGGGAGCAAGATGCTCCCACTACCATTCTCCTTAACCAAAATAATTACAATAGACCACTATTACAATGCACTACCACCAAAAAATCAAGCTCCTGACTCCTGACTCCTGACTCCTGACTCCTGAGTGCTATTTCTCAACTGCTACACGAGGTAGTCGATGCTTAAAACTACAAAGAATTTCCCAGGAAATAGTCCCTAAAGTATTTGCCCAGTCTTCAGCAGAAATTTGATACTTACCTTGCTCTCCCAATAAAGTGACTACTTCACCTGTTTCTAGATCAGGAATATCACTCACATCCAGCATTAATTGATCCATAGTAATAGCTCCAACTTGAGGAATCAATTTATCGCGCACAATAACTTTCATTTTATTAGAAAGATTACGAGGTACACCGTCAGCATAACCAATACCTACCACTGCTAAACGCATCCGCTTTTTGGCAATAAATTGGTAACCATAACTAACACCAGTACCTGCTTCAATAGTTTTGACCTGTGTCACCCTAGCTTTAACCTGCATTACAGGTTTTAAATTAACTTTCTGATGCAAATGAGGTGCTGGATAAAAACCATAAAGAGCTAAACCCACTCGTACCATATCGTAATGTAAAGCAGAGTCAGTTAAAGTAGCTGCTGAGTTAGCAAAATGAAGCTGCACATCCCTAGAAAAACCTTCTCTATCAATACAACACGAATCTATTGCTTCCTCAAACCTTTGATGCTGTTTTCTCATCACTGTTTGGTCAGGACTATCTGCAGTGGCTAAGTGAGAATAAATACTAGCAATTTTTAAATTTGGTAATCTCTGGACAAATTGTACAAATTTTACTGCTTCTTGCCAAGGCATTCCCAAGCGAGACATTCCTGTATCCAACATCAGATGCACTGGCATTGCTTTAGTGTAATGGGAAAGAGTCTCTGAAAAAACTAAAGCTTGCTGAGGGGTACAAATAGTTGGTTGAAGTTGCCAGTGAGCGATCGCTTGAATTTGTTCTGGTCGGTCTGTTGCTCCTAAAATTAAAATTGGTGCTTCAATTCCAGCTAACCTTAACTCTATTCCCTCTGGCACTGTTGCGACTGCCAACCAATCTGCACCTGCCTCTAAAATAGTTTGAGATACTTGACACGCTCCATGGCCATAAGCATCTGCTTTAACTACTCCCATCAATTTAGTTTTTGCTGATAGAATACTCTTAAGCTGTCGTACATTATAGGCCAATGCCTGGTCGTTAATTTCTACCCAAGCTCTTTGACAAATCCCTCCATAAGCATCACTTTCTATCGAGTCCTGATTTAAGCTTTCTGTTACTAGAGTTTTAAAAGAAGCATTTTCCCAACTCAACATTTTGATTCACTCCTCAATTAATTAACTTTCCTATTAAAACTATTTGCTACCATAATTAGTGATTATCAGGTTATATAGCTACAGCTCGGGAAGATTATTTTATAGGGAACAGTTAATATTAACAAGTAGTTTAAACAATCCAAAATACAAAATACAAAATTATCAAATCATACCCAGAATCAGCAACGCCAAAAATTTTTTATACCTTAAATTTGTCTGTCAGAAAATTGTTTAATACCAATTAAAAAAAAGAATGTTACGAATAATCAGGGCTGTAAGGGTGTTCGCGGCAGCTTTGCGTTAGCAAGTTGCCATCCCCCCCTACTTTATAGGAGATTTCTCTTGGACTAAAAAGATAAATTCTGACCTAAAAACTGGTATTAAAGCCATTAATTCTGACTCATTCCTCCTGACTCGGCCTTCCTGACTCGGTCCTCCTAAGAAATATCCTAGCTATTTGTAGCAAACATTGATCAAATTGGTATAACTCTAAACTTTTGTCCCAACAAAGATCGATTGTGTTAACCTATGAGAAAATATTATCTTTTCAGAAATATCAATGGCCAATGTTTTAGTGTTGAACGCTTCTTATGAACCGCTCAATATCACGAGTTGGCGACGAGCGATCGTCTTGTTGCTCAAAGGTAAAGCGGAGCAGATTGAACATAATGGGGTATATATCCTGCCAGATATTCCCTTGCCTACAGTTATTCGACTGCGATACTACGTCCGAGTTCCTTATAAGGATATTCCTTTGACACGCCGAAACATTATGCACCGAGATGGTCATTCCTGTCAATACTGTAATTATACAGGCGATGATTTAACCTTAGATCATGTCATCCCGCGATCGCGTGGTGGTGGCGATACCTGGGAAAATCTTGTGACTGCTTGTGTTCGCTGCAATGTCCGCAAAGGTAATCGTACCCCAAAAGAGGCGAATATGACTTTGCATTATCTTCCTCGAAAACCCTATAGTGGCCTTTACTTTGAATTGACTAAACACGTTAAAAGTGGTAGGAATAAAGAATGGAAAAAATATGTGATTGGTTTATGAAGCCCCTGTCCATCTGAAGGCAGGGGTTTTTTGTATCGAAAATAGCAATATCAGGCAAAAGACAGAAAAAAAACAGAAGACAGAAGGCAGAAGGAAAAATCTAACTTTGTTTGAGTTTTCAGCTTCTTTAGACTACTACAGTTAGTATTTTTATTAAAAAGGAGGGTGGATCAGTTTTGATTAATGCAGCGTATGCTCAAACCAGGCCCTGTCTAGATTCTCCCCATCTCCTCACCCTTGCCACTCTCCCCGTATACTTTTGCATAGCAGTTGCACTAAAAGCTCATTCTCTCTAAAAAAAATTTGATAATATAGTCTAAATGCTGAACAGCTTATGAGTATAAATGTTTATTTCATCCGTCACGGTATAGCTGCAGATGCAGAAAATTACCCCACAGATTCAGAACGTCCTTTGACGGAAATAGGCGATCGCAAAACTAACAAAGTTGCTCAACAACTCAAACAATTAGGTCTTCATTTCAACCTAATTCTCACCAGTCCTTTAGTTAGAGCGCATCAAACTGCTAAAATTCTTCAAGAAAATAAATTAAGCTCTAAAGTAGAAGAATTTTTACCACTAGCTCCTGATGGTGAAATTAATATCTGGCTAAAATGGCTAAAAACATGGCAACTTCAAGAACATAGAGAATTAGCCCTCGTAGGCCATCAACCAGACTTAGCAAATTGGGCAGAAATTTTAATCTGGGGAGAAGCTAGACAAGTTTTGATACTAAAAAAAGCAGGAGTTATAGGTATTTCCTTACCTGAAGTTGCTTCACCAGTAGGTAATAGTCAAATGTTTTGGTTGACACCACCAAAATTTCTACTGAATTAGATCAAATTAAAAAAATCAAATTAAACAGAATTAGGTGTTAAGTCGTAGGTTTTAGGTGTTATCCCAATTTTCTGTGAGGTAGCCAGTTATGAAATTTATTGACTTATTTATCTCAATCTCAATTGAGAGTCAACTGTAATTAATATTAATATATTATTCTATGCAACTTCATATTAATTTGGTAGCAAGCAAAATTAATTGTATATTTGATGGTCAGCTTAAATAAGTAAGAAAAATTATTTTTGGATTTACCCTTCAAGCACAAAAGTATATTTTATTCTCTATTCCCTACTGACATAAGAATCTGAGAAACAACAATCCCCAACTATAATCTCTGATTTAACAGTAAGAGTATAAATAGCCAGAATTGTTAATAAATTGTTGTCAAAACCACGACACAACTAAGCTAGTTGATAATGTAAGTTGAGAATATTCTAACTAAGTAAAGGGTATAGTAATGTCTGTCGTCTGTATCGAATTTAAACCAGGTTTAGAAGGTGTTCCCGCTACCCAATCAAGTATCAGTCACGTCGATGGACAGCTAGGAGTACTGGAATACCGAGGCATTAATATTCAGGAACTGGCAAAAAAGAGTTCTTTTCTGGAAACAGCATATTTATTAATTTGGGGCTATCTTCCTAGCAAAGAAGAATTAGAAAGCTTTGAGC
>NZ_JAAHGK010000422.1:0-5541 GCF_010672505.1 Okeania sp. SIO2B9
TTAAAAGCTTATAGCTGACAGCTTATAGCTGAATGCTTACTTATTTTTAGATATCATCTGCTATAAGCTGTCAGCTATAAGCTTTTATGAGGGGATCTTAATATATAGACTTTAAAGGCCTTTTATATTAAAATTTAATTCTTATTCAATTAGTAAAGCTTTTATCTATAACTAAAAAGAAGCAATAGCTGATGGCTGATAGCTGACGGCTGTTTGCGCAGCATTCCGGAGGAAATGCTTACAAAAATAAGATATTGGTAAAACTGATAAGTAATATTAAACTTGTCAAATGAAATGGCAAATTTTGTTCATTCTATTATCCATTAGATGCTTAATCTGTTAATATTATCTTTGTCTATTATAAATTTAACAACCAACAGTTGCTTCGGTGTCTATAATTGTTTGGGAATAGTTAAAGGTAAAGGATAGTAGCTTCTTTTAGCATCCTCATCCACTTTTATCTTCTTCCTTCTTTCTTCCCTGCTGACTCCTGACTCCTGACTCCTGACTCCCCCGTCATTTTATTTATAAGTAATCAACCGGACATGGACATAATATAACTACTAATTCAAAGCTACAATATTTAAGGTTCAATTTTTTGTCCAATGTATCAAAGGTCTAAAAAAATTACTAATTATGACGAATCTGCCAGAGTTTTTTAACCAACGTTATCAAGTTCAACAAGAACTAGGTTGTAATCCAAATGGAGGTCGCATTACTTATTTATCAACTGATACTACGACAAAAACACCTGTTGTAACTAAACAATATCAATTTGCCAATTGGGCAGAATATGATAGTTATCATCGAGAAATTGAACTACTCCAACAACTCAATCATTCTAGTATTCCACGTTATCTAGATTCATTTGAAACAGAAAATGGCTTTTGCTTAGTACAAGAGTACAAAAATGCCCCCTCTCTTGACCCAACAAAGCATTGGACAGTAGCAGAAATTAAACAAATTGCTCAATCAGTATTAGAAGTTTTAGTTTACCTACAACAGCAAGTACCACCAATTATTCATCGGGATATTAAACCAGAAAATATCTTAGTTGAACGCAACGTTACTCAACTAAAAGTTTACCTGGTAGATTTTGGATTTGCCCGCAGTGGGTATGGTAATCTAGCAATTAGTAGTGCAGTCAAAGGCACTTTAGGATTTATGCCACCAGAACAATTGTTCAACAGGGAACTCACAAAAGCATCAGATTTGTACAGTTTAGGTGCAACTTTAATCTGTTTATTAACTAATACAAAATCCAGTGAAATCGGCAAATTAGTTGATGATAGCTATCGAATTAATTTTAAGAAATTACTGCCAAAACTAGAACCAGCATTTGTTAATTGGCTAAAAAAAATGCTGGAACCAAATTCAAAACATCGCTTCCCCAATGCTGAGATTGCTCTCCAAATGCTGAAATCTATTGATGATGGAGAAAATATGAGAACGAAAACAATGCAATTTGGGATGAAAAAAACTAGGAAAATATTTGCTGGAGTAGCAACAATTAGTTTGTGTTTAATAGCATTTTCTAGTACCATAGCAGCACTAACAACCTGGGGTGAAAATAAATGGTTAAATTCTCAGATAGATCTAGAAAAATCTCGTTCTAATGCGAGAAAGCAGCATTTGCAGCAAGTTTTATTGCAAACAGGTCAGTGTCCTCGGTGTGAGTTAAACAATGTTAACTTAGCTTATGGAAACTTGAAAAATGTCAACCTCAAAGATGCTAGTCTAGAAGGTGCCGATCTCAATAATGCTAACCTCGAAGATGCCGATCTATGGAAAGCAAGTTTGGGAGGTATTAATCTTTCATCTGCTAATTTATCAAATGCTGACTTGAGAGGTGCTAAACTCAGATACGCAAATTTACAGTCTGCTAACCTATGGAGTGCTAATCTAGGGTATGCTAATCTGTGGAATGTGAACCTGAGTCAAGCAAATCTTAGAGATACTAATTTGTGGGGAGCTAACTTTGGTTATGCCAAGCTAGAAAATGCTAACCTGAAAAATGCTAATCTTTTGGGAGCAAATTTATTTAATGCTGAGTTAGAGAATGCCGATCTTGAAAATGCGAATTTGAAGAATGCCAAGTTAGATGGTGTTAATCTCAAGGGTGCTAAGTTAAAACAGGCTAATCTTAAAGATGCTATACTGGCAGGATATACAGGTCATGGCTATCGCAGCGTGAATTTAGAAAATGCCGATCTCGAAAGTGCTAATCTCGAAGGTAGTAATCTCAAAAATGCTAATTTACTGGGTGCCTACTTGAAGAATGCTAATCTTAGGGAAGCTTCTCTCGAAGGTGCGGACTTACGGGGTGCAAATCTTACGAATGCTAATCTCAGCAAAGCCTATTTACGAGGTGCTAATCTTCGTGGTGTCAACCTTCGCGGTGCGAAACTGGACACTGCAAATTTCCGAGATACTGACCTTAAAGGTGCAATCATGCCTGACGGTAGTATTCATCCTTAATTATCATTATAATGTTTGCTTAATTAGTTATCAAAAAACTACTCCATCTATTCTCTATTATAGCAGAAGGAAGAAGGAAGAAGGCGTTTAGTTATCTAGGAAAGAAGAAAAAATCTAGCGTTGCCTGAGTTTTAAGCTTTTGATATGTCCTCACCTTTCCTTCCACTGCTATACCAGTTTTTTATACCGCATTTTTCAAGATAGTAAGGTACAGTTTTCTATTAAAATCTATTCTTTTGTTTGTGTTGTCTAATACTTCAGCATTTTGTACCTGATCAAACAGTAAACTGCTATAAGTATTAAATCGAATATAATACCAATTTGATAAATATTTGCTACAAATAATATCAAATCCGGTAGCATGGGTGTAATTAGATGGGGAGATGGGGAGATGGGGATATCGAGAAATATTTGGTAATGGTTGAAGATGGAACATTTTTTTATACCGAATTAAACGGATTTGATATAACTAGGTTATTTCTTAGGAGTCACTCCTCAGGTAGGGGAACTGTCGGATTGGCGACGTACAGAATAAATAGCTTTGATACCATTTATTAGGTCGGAATTTATCTTTTTTGAGTTGTGAGATATTGTAGATTTTAGGAAACAGGGAACAGGGAATAGGCAATGAGAAATACTAAAGCAATAAAATTATCGCGAATGATTTAGGATTGCTATAATTAATATTAATTAATATATTGATTATTAGGGTTATCCTACAAAACAAATGTTGAAAAAAGGGAACAATTCAAAGGGGAATAATGAAATATTTTGTATCTATTTTTTGAGATTTTTACAAATTACTTATAATGACCATATTAGGAGTATTTAATCATCTAAATTAATTCATATTTAAGCATTTTAATTATATTTCGAGCATCCCCTACATATTTATATAAATTACTTATTTCTACAGCTTTCAATAAATTTAATTAAATGTTTGTGAAATTCTTCCGTTTCTTTCATATAACAAGCATGACCAGCATTAGTTAGAATAACTTTTTGAGAATTTGGCATTAGTTTTACTAACAGATCTGCTTGTACTAGAGGAACTATACGATCATTACTTCCCCAAATAGCTAATGTGGGTAATTCAATTCCTTCTAATTGATTCTGGAAACGTTGAATTCCCACGGTCGCAATCGCGACAAAACCTGCTAATTTATCTCCATGATTAATCACAAAAGGAAAGCTATAACTTCCACTCATAGAAGGAGATACTAAAACTGGAAGATTTAATTTTAAAATATTTAATAATTCTAGTAAAAAACTTACGCTAGAAACTGATGTTCTTTTAGAACGACCATACCCGGGAATATCTACAGCAACTGCTCGATAACCTGTCATAGCTAAAAGTTCAAGAGTCCCAATTTCTTGCCATGTCTGAGCGCTAAAACTTGCCCCATGTAACAAAAGTACACTAACCGAATTTGTTGGGCCTGTTTCAAGATAATGAATCCGAGCGTTTTCCAGATTCAGATATTGAGAATTAATATTGGTATTCATAGTTTGATTAATGATAATTTCATTATCTTACAGTAGTTTGTAATACCAATTTCATAAAATATTGCTACATTCATGGAAGAATGAGCACCGGAACTAGGAGTAGGGAGAGGGAGCAGAGAAAGAGAAGTATAGTAAGCATTTCCTACGGAATGCTGCGCAAACAGCTATTAGCAGTCAGCTATCAGCAATTAGTAATGAATAATTACTTCTAAGATTGAGTCCGGGGACTTTGGCAGTAAATTTTTATTCTTTCTCAATTTCAAAGGTTGCTTTTACCTTTCCCAAAATTAATAGCTGATAGCTGATAGCTGATGGCTAAATGCTCTTACGAAGTATATGAAAAAAGATACTTTAAATCTAAATTATTCGGTAAAAATCTGACAAATTTCTGTGGATAAACTTTGATAACGATCGTCAGTAAAAACAGGAACTGAGTTAGTAATATTAATTGGTCTAACTAACTCTATCCAGGAACGACAGCTTCCATATTCGCGACGATAAAAAAAATCACAGCTTCGGGAAAGTTTATAAGTTCTTAAAAGTAAAATATACAGTGGTTGTTGAGGTTTCCATTTTAGGCGATCGCTGACAAATTTTTCATTCCAAATATGATAAACAAACAACTTATTTAAGATAGATTCATCACTCACTGGCAAAATATGAGTAATCTCAGCAAAACTACTAATTTTTATCTTCTCAGGATGCCAACCTGAATCTACAACTTGCACCTGATTTACATATTCTGGCTTAAGTAAATCTGGCTGTTGATGTTCAAAAGTTGGATAGAGTAATACCTGTTTATACGCAACAGCAAAACGACCGCCCTGTTCCTGAATACCACCCTTTCTTAACAACATAATTGTGTTGCCTTTTTCTAAAGTATTAATAGCAATATTCCACTCCTTAAGAGCAGCAGTAATAGTTTCCATAATTACCTATTTCTAGCAATTGATAGTGATATACAATCTAGTTAATTATTTATTATAAAACTAACTTTCCTATTTCTGGCTCCTAGAATTGTGTCAAATAGAGACTTTGGAGAAATACTCTATCAGTTCAAATAAACTTTTCTGCTTTATTGAAGAAGGAGACAGGAGACAGGAGACAGGAGGAAAATTACATGGGGATAGTCAACGACCTGCCGCTCCGCGTCTACGCTCCCCCAAGTAATGCGTGAACACCCCCGTTGACGGTGGGGTATTAAACCCACAAAGAAAATGATAAAAGATTAGACCTCTTATACCAAATTAATAAATATTTGCTACAAATAGCTAGGATATTTCTTAGGAGTCAACCCATCTCTAACCCACCCCACCCCCGTCCCTCCCAGGAGGGGAACTCAGTCGGACCGAGTCACACGGGAATAGTTTCAGTACCATTTTTCAGGTCGGAAATCATTCTTTTCTCTTGGTGCGCGTTCCGGAAGCGAGCTGGCGTCGTCGCGGGGTCGCACCGCTCTCTTGGTCGATTGGATATGGCGAGGAGACCCGTTCTTACAGACCCGCTCCGAAGATCGCCATCCCACCCTACGGGAAGCTCCGAAGATCGACCGCTTTG
>NZ_JAAHGK010000423.1:0-5534 GCF_010672505.1 Okeania sp. SIO2B9
ACGATCCTGCGACGGGCGACCATTAAAGCATCCCCCATAAACTTATCTAAAGTTCCTTCATGGTCAAATACTGCCTCTACCATTGTTTCAAAATATTGATTTAAAAGCTTAACTACTTCAGAAGCTTCTAGGTTTTCTGTAAGAGTTGTATAACCTCGAATATCAGAAAATAAAATAGTTACTTCCTTACGCTCTCCTTCAAGTAAAGCATCTTCAGCTAAAGTCATTACTTGTTCTGCAACCTCTGGAGTCATGTAGCGATACATAGTATTTTTCATGCGTTTTTCTTGACTAATATCTTCAAGAACGACCAATCCACCACGCACACCACCTTCAGGATTAGTTAGGGGATTAACTGTTAGATTCAAACTACGCTCAATGACTCGATCTAATTCAGATATATCTATTAATCTGCTAAAATCCATGTGGTTATTTTGAACTAAATTTGCCTCTAAATTGGTCGGTGTTTCTTCTCCCCAAAGAATAAAAATATTAGGATTTTTTTGGTCGGGAACTGCTAAAATATAAGCTATTTCTTCTTCACCTTCAAATTTTATAAAAGAACCTACTCGTAAATTTTGCTCTGGAACATATTGTCTAGTACCATGCTGTAAACTATCTTCTAAACGAAACTGTAAATTTTCAATTGGTATAACTTCCCATACATATCTACCAATCAGTTTTTCCTCCCAAAGTTGTCTATTTGTTTTACCTTTTATCTCTTTGTCAATAGGACAACCTAACATTTCTAAAGCTGCTCCATTGATAGTCACAATTCTGCCTTGCATATTTGTAGAAATTACAACATCAGACAAACTTTGTAGAATATCTTTCTGATATTGCTTTTCTACCAAAACATTTTCAAAAAGTTGAGAATTCTGAAGGGCAATACCTGCTTGAGCATTAAAAGCTAACAAAAATTTTTCATCTGAAGAATTAAAACTACCTTGATTTTTATTAATTAACTGAGTTACTCCAATCAATTCGCCCTTAGCATTATACACAGGCATACAGAGAATATTTCTTGTTTGATAACCTGTTTTTTGATCTGTACTAGGGTCAAAACGAGGATCTATATAAGCATCAGGAATATTAAGAGTTTCTCCAGTAGAAGCAACATAACCAGCTATACCTCGATTGGCAGGAATTCTAATTTCCACCATTTTTTTTTCATCTGCTGTCGCTACCTTAGTCCAAAGTTCATTTGTTTCTTTACTAAGTAGAAACAATGTGCTACGGTCTGCTTGCATTAAATTACAAGCTTGATCCATTACAGCTCTTAAAGTTGTTTCCAAGTCTAGACTTTGACCTAAAGTTGTGGTTGCTTTCAGTAATGCTGAAACCCCTCGCTGATTCCTAGCTGCTACATAAAATGATTGACAACTTTCTATAATAATTCCCATTGAATCACCGAAAGAGCGGAATAGTTGCTCATCCTCTTTGTCAAAAGGGACATCATTCGCTTTATTAAGTAGTCGTACTACTGCTACTGGTTTGTTAGAGCTGGTGGTGCTGAAAACTGGTATACAGAGGATAGTACGAGTATCATAGCCTGGAGGTTGGTCTACTTCTTCCCTGAAGAGTGGATGAGTTTTGGCATCAGCAATATTGAGCGCTTCTCCTGTTGTGGCCACATGGCCTAAAATACCAACATTAATTGGTAAGTGGTAATCTTGGGACTTACCCGTACTTTCGAGAATAGTCTTATACCAAAGTTGTTTTTTCTCTTGGTTAACTAAGAAAATAGTTGTTTGATCTGCTTTCAGGATTTGACCAATTTTGATAGTAAAGGCATCTAATAGTTGTTCTAGTAAAGTTTCAACACCTTTATTGTTAATTAAGTCAATAGCTCGTAGATATTGATGAAATTCAGCAGTAATAAACTCTAGCAGACAAACAAACTCTCCTACTGGCAAATCCTTCACGCGAGTTGCCAGTAGACCCATACGATCAACTTGAGTCAATGTTGCCAGAATACTACCAACAGCGTTAGAGAATGTCATTTGAACTGCTTGATCTTAAAGTTAAATTACTCCAACTTAAGTCTATATTTTCTCTGGGTTTAATTTTTTCCAAGTAGATAAAGTTTTTTACTTACAAAAAAAATGTTATTATACTAAATTAGACTATATCTAAGTATATTTATTCCAATAGTAGGGCATAAATCTAGAAAAGTTAGGACAATTATATGGTTAGCTAAATCCTATCATAAATTTTGAAAGAGGACTCCGGTTTTAATCACGAGATTTAACGGTGACATGGGGCGTAACTACTGTGCGGGAAATCTACGCAGACAACCTAGAGATAAATTTCGGTGTTGGTAAACAAGCGAGATGAAACTTTAAGGGTCATCCTTCTGTAATAGCTCCGAATACCTAACCAAAGTAGGCAAGGGGTGTTACGCTTACCAGAAAATCATCTTACCAATTACCAACGCCTAAATTTCAACCAGAAAAATAATTGAGCAATACGCGCCCGCATTTTTGGTGTTATAGTTATATCAATAGCAAAAAGGGCACAAGGCCAGGGGAAAGCGCACCGCCTACCCGGAGGAAACGTCAGTGTAAAGACAGAGCAACAATCCTTGTGGAGACGGTCTGGCAACTCAGTTTATTTAATTTGCTGCCTAGTTAAGAATGTATGTAGCCCTAGCGTTGTGCTAGTGAAACAAGAATCTCCCATTATAATCGAGGGATTTAACGGGAGAGTGTCAAGACTAGTTTTAGTCTACTTAATTATCACAAATGAATTTAATATCCCGCAGTCCATATCTAAAATCTATGATTTAGATATGGGTAACCTGGACAATAAATTATGTAAAGTTGTTTTGTCAACCCTAATAGCCAGACAGTTTACTCTCTTTAGCATATCTAGCAATCATCAAATTTTTTGTATTTATTTAATGTACTTCCTTTAGAGGTTTCACAAGAAAAATTTTCTGTTACCTGCTATAAATTCCAGTTTTTCCCTACCATCAAAAATTTCCATCCATAGCACCCTTTGATTTAGATGAAGTTAGCGATCGCAAATAGCTTTAGTTATGCTGCTGATGGTATAGAATAGGCAGAAATAACTTTTTGATAATAGTTTCTTAACTGCTGAGTTGCTGCTGACCATCCCCAAGATTCTGCTTCAGATCTGGCATTTTGACGTAGAGTTTCTCGTTCCTCTGAATGAGCTAAGAGGCTTTGAGTAGCTCCTATCGCTCCTTTTTCATCAACAGGATCGAATAGATAGCCATTTATTCCATTTGTAACAATATCAGGAATACCTCCAGAATTAGCTGCTACTACAGGAGTGCCGGCGGCCATAGCCTCTAAAAGTACCAATCCTAAAGTTTCAGTGCGAGAGGGAAAGATGAAAGCATCAGCAGATGCATAGGCAGAGGCCAGCTCTTGACCCCGGAGATAGCCCACAAAGTGTGTGGGAGTGTCTGCAAAATGTTGTTCTAGGGATTCTCGGTTAGGTCCATCTCCTACAAGAGCTAGACAAGCATTGGGGATGGCCTCCAGGATTGGTTTAATACGGTCAATCTCTTTTTCTGCACCTAAACGGCCAACGTATAGTAGTATTGCACTATCTGGATTTCCTTGACTGAGGCGATGGCGCATTTCTTGACTAGCATGGTGGGGCTGAAATAATTCTGTATCAACTCCGCGCTGCCAAAGGTCTACTCGCTCAATGCCGTGGTTGCTTAATTCTTCTACCATTGCTGTAGAGGTACAAAGATTTAAGTCTGCTTGATTATGGCCTGATTTGAGTAATTCCCAAAGCAACCCTTCGAACATTCCTAAACCATAATGATGTAGGTATTGAGGAAGGTGGGTATGATAAGATGCTACGAGTGGTATATTCAGCTTTTTAGCATAGTAGAGGCCACCTAAGCCTAATACTGCTGGGTTAGCTACATGAATTATATCTGGCTGAAACAGCTCTAACTGTTTACCAATAGTAGGAGTGGGTATTGCTAATTTTAATTCTGGATAGAGGGGTAAGGGAAAACCCTCAATGCCACAAATTTTTGCTCCTTGATATTCTTTTAGTCCTCCCTCGGGGGAAAATATTAGCACTTGGTCCCCAGAACGTTGCAGATGTTCAACAGTATGGCATAGACGGGTAACTATACCATCTATTTTTGGTAAAAATGTTTCGGTAAAAAGGGCTATCCTCATAAGTATATTAGCTGGAAAAATATTAGTCAGAATATTTATTTTTTTGCATGGTAACAGGTTTAGCTATTACCTCTTGAATTTAGTCAGGACACCGATAATCCCAGTTTATGTATTATCTCATAATTATTAACAAAGATAAACATTTTCTTTCGGTGTGATTAAGTAAGTCCATTTACTATCTTTTCTATAGATACACTGGTGTTGTACAAATTCTGTAATATTTTCTATCTTCACAATCCAATCTCGGCTATACTTTCGTAGAGTTTCACCCATGGGATTATGATCGAGACCCCATTGCAGTCTAATACTTGATCGCCCCACAAGTTCTTTCCATTCTTCTTGAATTTTATAGATAGTGGGAATAAATTTTGAATGTATTCCTTTTGTTCAAATTCCATCAAATGCTGTACGTTTGATAGTTACAGCCAGAATTATTTCTTGTCCTGTTTTGCTGCCCCATGCAGAACGATACATCATCCATAAAAAGTTGGTTTTAATCCAACTCATTCTATTCAGGCTAAACTCACCACCAAAATAACCTTTTGACGCTGCAAAATTAATGATTTATAGCCTATATGCTTAGTAGACAACCACAGAGTTTTCATCAAATTATGCTAATATCTATTTACCATTAGTTGGCCAATTACTAATTTGTTTGAGTTAAGTAGGTTTGTGTGGCTAGCTGCATATTAACTAGGGTTTGCTGAAAAAGTATGAGTGGTAGGGGTAGGAGACAACCCACCCCTAACCCCTCCCAGGAGGGGAATACTGGAGACAGGAGACAGGAGAAATTGGAATTTATAGGAGGTAGGAGCGGGCGTTTTGTAAGAATGATTTTTCTGCCCAACTATGCGCCTAAAATACGCTCCTTTTTGAGCATAAAGAGGTGAAAAATTTGCACTGCAATTCGACTCCAAAAATTCTTTAGTCTTTTTATGTCTTGCTTTTAGATTTAATCAGCAAGCCCTAACTAAACCATTAAATTTATAACTGGCGATCGCTTCTTTTTGAAAATTATTTAACCAAACAGAGGTAATAGTAAAAACTATTACCTCCATGATTTTTATAGACAGTTTATCGTTTCCAAGATACCTTGGGCAGAATATGATCTTTATCTACACGTTGCTTGTATTGAATAGCATAATTTAGCAGAGAATCTAACAGAGAATCAGATAAATAATGAGGTTGCAAGCCAAGATCTAAGAGATTTGTGTTTTTAGCATTGAAATAATGTTGCTCTAATTCCACTCTAGGATTTTCGAGGTAATTAATTTCTACATTATCCAAATTATCTAAATCATCTGGAGCTAAATTCAAATCTTTACCTGCTTTATCTTTAAAAGCTTTACCTGCTTTTTGGAC
>NZ_JAAHGK010000424.1:0-5534 GCF_010672505.1 Okeania sp. SIO2B9
TTCAGAAATGGTACGAAGCTATCAGAAATTGGACATATTGTTTTTGGGTTGTGCTGCGCTTTACTCAACCTACTGAAATTTTAGATAGTATTAGATACTATAGGTTTTGTCTACAAAATAATAAATCTTAATTAAATTGGTAATTAGTTGTGAAATCCCATTCGTCCCTCTTCGTAGTATCACTAACTTTTTTCTTGTGGAATTTTTTCAGTAACTGGAAAACTCAAGCAAATGCTCAGATAGTTCCAGATAACACCCTTGGTGAAGAAAGTTCTGTTGTCAATTCCATTGATGAACTGAAAGACCAAATTGAAGGAGGAGCTATTCGTGGCTCAAATTTATTCCATAGTTTTCAAGAATTTAATATCAGAGAAGGTAGAAGCGTTTATTTTATCAACCCTAACGGCATAGAAAATATTCTGACTAGAATTACAGGTAACAACCCCAGTAGTATTTTAGGCAAATTGGGAGTAGATGGCGGGGCAAATTTATTTTTAGTGAATCCCCAAGGCATTTTCTTTGGGCCTAATGCCAGTTTAGATATTCGGGGTTCATTTATTGCCACAACTGCTAACGAAATTAGACTGGGACAAAATGGACTCTTCAGTGCCACAGCACCTCATACAAGTAATTTATTATCAGTAGAACCCTCAGCCTTATTCTCAAATCAACTGGAGACTCAAGCTAGAGGCACAATTATTAATCAATCAACACAGGAAGAAGTGGGTTTAGAGCTGCAAGGGGAGCAAACCCTAGCTTTGGTAGGAGGAGATGTAGAAATAGATGGGGGGATAATCAAAGTCCCACAAGGAAGAGTAGAGTTAGGAAGTATAGGGAATAACTCTGTTGTTAGATTAAATTCAACAGACAAAGGTTATGATTTGGATTATTCAGAAGTTGATAACTTTCAAGATGTCAATATAGCTTCTGCTGTTATTGATACTCGAGGAAGTGAGGGTGGTGGTGATATTTCAATTCAAGGCAGACGTATTACTGTTACAGAATTTTCTGAAATTACAGGAAGTACAAATGGATCGCAGTTAGGAGGAAATATAGAAATTACGGCTTCGGAAGTAGTGGAAGTAGTTAGTAGTTTGATTTTTAGTGATGTCAACGAAGAAGCTACAGCAAATGGGGGTAACATTGATATTAAAACTCAGCGTTTGATTCTTAGGGATGGCTCAATAATTGCAGCAGAAACTTTTGGTGAAGGTAATGCTGGAAACTTAACAGTACAAGCAACAGATATTGAAGCTAGAGGTTTTCAAGTAGATGAAGAAGGTTTTCTATTCACCAATTTGATAGCTAGTGGTGTTCAAGCATCAGAGGTAGAAGGAATAGTAGCAACAGGAAAAGGAGGAACTTTAACCATTGAGACTAAAAGTCTTAGCTTAAAAGATGGATCTCAAATAGCTACATCTACCTTTGAAGAAGGTAAAGCAGGAAGCTTGATAGTACGAGCAAAGGAAATTGAACTTATCGGTATAGAGGATGTGTTCAGCAGCGGATTATTTGCCTCAGTTCAAGAAGATACGATTGGGGATGGAGGCGATCTCATTGTTGAAACTCAGAGCTTAAGTATACAGGATGGAGCATTAGTAGGTGTTTTTACTTTTGGTGCAGGTGATGCTGGAGAACTTAATATTAAGGCTAACGAAATTGAGGTAATTGGCCGTTCTGAAGATGGTATTTTTCCTAGCACTATATCTGCTAGTGTGCAAGAATTAGATGGATCTAGAAGTAGTGGTAACGGTGGCAACATATCTATTGAAACTGATAGTTTAATCATCCGGGATGGAGGGATAGTTGACGCTGTAACTGAGGCAGATGGAACAGCAGGAAGCATTGCTATTCGAGCCAATAATAACATTACTGTCTCTGGGTTTAGTTCCATTTCTGGTGATTCTAGCGCCATTACTGCTAGCACAGAGTCAGGTGCAACTGGAAAGGGTGGTAGTATAGAAATTACTGCTCCTATCCTGAATATTGATAATGGAGCATTAATTACGGCAAGAAGTAACAGTGATTTTGACGGAGGTAATATTTCTCTAAATATCAGCACTTTAAATCTCACGGCAGGCGGCCAAGTTATTACTTCTAGTTTTGGCAGTGGCAATGCAGGTACAATAGAAGTAAGTGCCAGCGATCGTGTCTTGATATCAGGTATAGATCCCAATGTTAATGAAAGAGAAGAATTGGGAATGATGATAACTGATAGAGAAATAGAAATCGGCGGTAGTCCAGAAAGCGCGTTCGCTTCTCGTGCAACAGATAGTGGTGATGCGGGTTCAGTTACACTCAATACACCCCTACTCAGAGTGGAAGACCAGGGTATAGTGACTGTTAGTAGTTCCGGTGCAGGTGTAGCAGGTTCGCTGAATATTAATGCTCCATCAATTGAATTGAACAATGGTACTCTGGCAGCAGAAACTAACGCTGGAGACGAAGGTAATATTACGATCAACTCCTCAAATATCAGTTTAGAAAACAAAAGTTCGATTACTACCCGTGCTGAGGGGAATGCTACGGGAGGTAATATTACTATTGATACGAGGTTTAGTATCGCTAGAGATGGTAGTCAAATTAATGCTAATGCCGATCAAGGTCAAGGAGGTAATATTGATATTACAGCTGATGGATTATTTTTTGACAACAGCAGCAGTTTGACTGCTAGTTCAGCATTAGGAATTGATGGCACAATTGATGTCAACACTCAAGTGGACCCCACTCAAGGGGTGGTGACATTATCTCCTGAAGTTGTGGATGCGGAGTCTGTGGTAGCACAAAACCTATGTTTACCAAATCAAGATCGAATAGCAGGCAGTAGCTTTGTCATTACAGGTCGAGGGGGTCTACCACCAAATCCTACTCAACCTTTAACAGTATTGAGAGGGGTAGTAGATTGGGAAACTGGCGCGAAAAAAACGACATCATCAGAGATAAAGCAACAAACTGTATTAGTTTACCAGAGACAACAGAGTAAAAAATTACCAGAAATTCTTCAAGCTCAAGGTTGGGTCATGAATACATCCGGTAATATTATCCTGACAGCTACTTCCCCCACTGTAAATACAGGTAGTTTACAATTAATTCACCCAGGTTGTTATCTGTTAGAGGGAACAGGGAACAGGGAACAGGGAATAGGGAGGAATAGTTGACAGTTTCTGGATAATAATTGATTTGATTTTTGATTGTGGGAGATATCTATTAATTATGTAATTAAATATAAATATCCTAACTTATTGGCAAAAAAACCCTACCTTCCTACCTTTGCAGAGATACGGTTAGGACTTCTATATAGCAAGGAAAGAGTTGGCGTTTGACAGAGATTGATGATGAACCTGAGACGCCAGAAATGCTTTTACCACTGTTCCCTGTTCCCTATTCCCTATTCCCTATTCCCTATTCCCTATTCCCTGTTTAATAATAATTATGAAATTAAAATCTCTACCAATTTTGCTCAGTTCAACATCAGGAATATGGCTAATTTTATCTAGTTTATTTTGCCAAAATCAGGGAAATACTCAAATAATTCCCGATCAAACATTAGGGAAAGAAAATTCAGTTATTAATTCCATAGATAGATTAAAAGAGCAGATAGAAGGTGGAGCAATTAGAGGTTCAAATTTATTTCATAGTTTCCAAGAATTTAACGTTGGAGAAAATCAAAGTGTTTACTTCACAAATCCAGCAGGAATTGAAAATATATTAACAAGAATAACAGGTAATAATGCCAGCAATATATTAGGAAAATTAGGAGTATTAGGAGCAGCAAATTTATTTTTAGTGAATCCTAATGGTATATTATTCGGACCTAATTCTAGTCTAGATATTAGCGGTTCATTTATTGCTACAACAGCCGACGAAATTAGATTAGGAGAAAATGGTTTATTTAGTGCTACTAATTTTCAAAATAGTAACTTATTATCAATAAAACCTTCAGCTCTATTTTTTAATCAAATAGCCAGTCAAACTCAAGGAAATATTGTCAGTAAATCAACTGCAGAAGAAATTGGTCTACAAGTACCATCTGGAGAAATTTTAGGATTAATAGGAAGGGAGGTAATTATTGACAGTGGAAAACTGACAACAGAACAAGGAAGAATAGAAATAGGCAGCGTTGGAGATAACAGTTTAGTCAGATTAGAAAACACCAATAATTATACTCTTAATTATTCAGAAGTAGAAAACTTTGAGAATATACAAATCAAGAATGGTGCTGTTGTGGATGTAAGTGGAGAAGGTAGTGGTGATATTCAACTCCAAGGTAGACAAGTAAGCATCACAGGAGGTTCAACTATTGTAGCTAATACTTTAGGTAGTGAACCAGGAGGCAGCATTTCATTAATATCTTCCGAATTATTGGAAGTAACAGAAAGCTTTGTGAATGCTGATGTAGGATTTGCTGCAACTGGCAGTGGGGCAACCATTACAACTAATGCTCCACGTTTAATACTCACAAGTGGAGGACAGATAAGTACAGCTACATTTGGCACAGGTACAAGCGGAGAACTGACAATAAACGCCAATGAAATAGAAGTTATGGATATATCAGCAGATGGTCAAAATCTCAGTGGCATATTTACAGATGTATTACCAGGAGCAACAGGTAGAGGTGGAGACATAACAATTAATACTCAAAACCTCAAGCTTTTCAATGGGGGACAACTGGGAGCCAACATTTTTGGTGCAGGACAAGGAGGAAATTTAACTGTTAACGCCACTGAAATAGAAGCCTCTGGTACTATTGTTTTTGAAACAACTGTTCCTCAGCAAGAACTCCTGTTAGAATCTCTCAATGGTCAATTTCCCAGTGCAATTTTAGCTCTAGTTATACCGGAAGCTACAGGAAATAGTGGCAAATTAACAATTAATAGCGATCGCATAGTATTACGCAAGGGAGCGCAAATAGGAACTGGTACATTTGGTGCCGGAGATAGTGGAGAACTAGCAGTTAAGGCAAGGGAAATAGAAGTCAGCGGTACTTCTGAAGATGGTTTTCTGCCAAGTAGCTTTTTTACTTCAGTTTTATTAGGTGCCACAGGTAAAGGTGGAAATCTTACTATTGATACTCAGTCTCTAACTCTACAAAACGGAGGACAAGTAAGAGCTGGTACATCTGGTGTAGGAGATAGTGGAGATGTAACCATAACAGCAAAAGAAATTAACTTACAAGGTAGTTTTGCCAACGATCTTTTTATCTTACCTAGCATTATTCAAGCTGCAGTTGAAGATTTATCACCTATAGATCCATTGGGTATTGGTAGTGGTGACGGTGGTCAAATATTGATTACAACAGACCGTCTGACTCTTGAAGGTGGAGCTACAATTAGCGCTCGTACTGAAGGAGAAGGTAAAGGTGGAAATATAGAAATTAATGCCACCGATATTGAGGTAAATAACAGTTCCATTACTGCTGATAGCAATGAGAGTGCAGCAATAATTAGAAATGGAGATGGAGGAAATTTAACAATTAATACTCAAAATCTAATGTTGACAAATGGAGGCTCAATTTTAGCATCTACTTCCAGTGA
>NZ_JAAHGK010000425.1:0-5524 GCF_010672505.1 Okeania sp. SIO2B9
TCTGACTCCTGACTCCTGACTCCTGACTCCTAAGAAATATCCTAGCTATTTGTAGCAAACATTTATCAATTTGGTATTATGCCTGCTAAAGATATCTTCCATGATGCTGTTAAAAACGCTTTAATCAAAGAAAATTGGACAATTACTGATGACCCCCTTTATCTAGAATTTGGTGGTGTTGATATGTATGTCGATCTGGGTGCTGAAAAACTTATTGGCGCTGAAAAAGAGGGAAAACAAATCGCAGTTGAAATCAAAAGTTTTCTTCGACAGTCCCTAATTTCCGAATTTCATAACGCCTTGGGGCAATTTATTAACTATCGAACAGTATTAAGGAGAAATCAACCAGGCAGAACTCTCTATTTAGCTGTGTCTGAAGATGCTTATGAAAGTTTTTTTACTCTTATTTTTACCCAAGTAGTAGTTGAAGAAAATGAAATTAAATTAATTGTCTATGATGCTAAAAAAGAGGTTATTGTTCAATGGAAAAATTAGCTAAATAGGGAACACTTAACTGGGAAAAGGGAACAGATGGGAGTTTCAGTTTTTTGATCTACTCTTTGATTTGTCACAACTTATTTAGGATTGCTATAGTAGTTGAAGAAAATGAAATTAAATTAATTGTCTATGATGCTAAAAAAGAGGTTATTGTGCAATGGAAAAATTAGCTAAATATCGAGAAAATATTAAAAAGATTATTACCGACTATAGTCAATATAAACCATCTTATGGAGAGATAGAAGTACAAGTTATTTTTGATGAAGAACGCGACCATTACCAATTAATAAATGTAGGTTGGCACGGCAATAGACGAGTACGGGGTTGTGTATTACAAATAGATATTAAAAATGAAAAAATTTGGATACAACATGATGGTACAGAAATTGGTATTGCTAGTGAATTAGTAGATTTAGGAGTACCATCGTCAGATATTGTTCTAGCTTTTCACGCACCCTATAAACGAAAATATACAGGTTTTGCTGTGTCTTGAAAAGGAAAAAAAAGACAGTTTCTATGCAAAACTGAACCTACTGTATAATTGTCAACGTTCGGAGGATATTTTGGTAATATAGCAGTGAGCGCTGGTATATTTACAAATTGTAGTAGGGGCAAAAGAGCTAGAAGTCTTATATGATTCCTACGGAATGCTTGCGCAAACGGCAATTTATTCCCCCTGTTCCCTGTTCCCTGTTCCCTGTTCCCTGCGCACAGCGCTATATCATGTCCGGATAAGAGCGTGATCAAAAACTTTCTCCTTCAACTCCAGTTCTTCTTCTTCCTTCTTCTTTCTTCCCTCCTGAGGAGGTGACTTCCCCTCCTGGGAGGGGGAGGGGGGAGGGGTGGGTTGACTCCTGAGGACTCCGCCGTTATTTATAGCAATGAGCGCTGGTATATTTACAAATTGTAGTAGGGGCAAAAGAGCTAGAAGTCTTATATGATTCCTACGGAATGCTTGCGCAAACGGCAATTTATTCCCCCTGTTCCCTGTTCCCTGTTCCCTGTTCCCTGCGCACAGCGCTATATTTATAATATTATGTCCGGATAATTAGTTATAAAAAAACTTTCTCCTTCAACTCCAGTTGTTCTTCTTCCTTCCCTCTTTTCTCCTGACTTCCCCTCCCCTCCTGGGAGGGGTTAGGGGTGGGTTGGGAGGGGCGAGGGGTGGGTTGACTCCTGACTCCTGAGGACTCCGCCGTTATTTATTTATAACTGTTCAACCGGACATGATATAACACCGTCACACAAATGGCGATCGCTTTCACTGACATTGGGGTTATTTTCGAGGTAGTCGCGCATCCAGTTGCAACCCCATTCATGGAGGCGATCGAATTTCCAAACGTTCCACAATTTTACTGTTTTGTCACGACTTGCAGTTGCGATCGTCTCTCCATCCGGACTAAATGCTACACCATTAACCTCATTCTCATGGCCGGTGAGAGTCTGCAATAATTTCCCCTGACGGTTCCACAATTTTACTGTTTTGTCACGACTTGCAGTTGCGATCGTCTCTCCATCCGGACTAAATGCTACACCTCTGAGGGATCTCTCATGGCCGGTGAGAGTCTGCAATAATTTCCCCTGACGGTTCCACAATTTTACTGTTTTGTCACGACTTGCAGTTGCGATCGTCTCTCCATCAGGACTAAATGCTACACCCCAGACCTCATTCTCATGGCCGGTGAGAGTCTGCAATAATTTCCCCTGACGGTTCCACAATTTCACCGTAGAGTCAGCACTTGCAGTGGCAATCATCTCTCCATCCAAACTAAATGCTACACTCCAGACCTCATTCTCATGGCCGGTGAGAGTCTGCAATAATTTCCCCTGACGGTTCCACAATTTCACCGTAGAGTCAGCACTTGCAGTGGCAATAGTCTCTCCATCCGGACTAAAAGCTAAACCAAAGACCGAATTCTCATGGCCGATGAGAGTCTGCAATAATTTCCCCTGACGGTTCCACAATTTCACCGTAGAGTCAGCACTTGCAGTGACAATAGTCTCTCCATCCGGACTAAAAGCTAAACCAAAGACCCAGTTCTTATGGCCGATGAGAGTCTGCAATAATTTCCCCTGACGGTTCCACAATTTCACTGTATTGTCACCACTAGCAGTGGCAATAGTCTCTCCATCCGGACTAAATGCTACACCATTAACCTCATTCTCATGGCCGGTGAGAGTCTGCAACAGGTGCCCCTTAAGGTTCCACAATTTCACTGTATTGTCACCACTAGCAGTGGCAATAGTCTCTCCATCCGGACTAAATGCTACACCATCGACATAACCCTCATGCCCTGTTAGAGTCTGCAATAATTGCCCCTGACAGTTCCACAATTTTACTGTTTTATCTAAACTAGCAGAAGCAATCATCTGGCCATCCGGACTAAATGCTACACCATTGACATAACCCTCATGCCCTGTTAGAGTCTGCAATAATTTTCCCTGACGGTTCCACAGTTTTAGAGTATTGTCCCAACTAGCAGAAGCAATCATCTGGCCATTCGGACTAAATGCTACACCATTGACATCATCCTCGTGCCCGGTGAGAGTCTGCAATAATTTTCCCTGACGGTTCCACAGTTTTACCGTTTTGTCAGCACTTGCAGTGGCAATAGTCTCTCCATCTGGACTAAATGCTACACCCCAGACCCAGTTATTATGGCCAATGAGAGTCTGCAATAATTTCCCCTCTTGGTTCCACAACTTCACTGTTTTGCCATCACTTGCAGAAGCAATCATCTGGCCATCATGGCTAAATGCTACACCATAGACCCAATTCTCATGGCCGGTGAGAGTCTGCAATAATTGCCCCTGATGATTCCACAATTTTACTGTTTTGTCTTCACTTGCAGAAGCAATAGTTTCTCCATCCGGACTAAATGCTACACCATTGACCGAATTCTTATGCCCCTGAAGACGGTTAAGTTCTCGGTACTTTCCATCATCTATTATATATATAGCTTGACTCAGAGCATCTATTATCTGCATTTTGCTCTCATCCTGGGGTTGGAATATCTCCCTAGCGAGTGGTAGTTGTTTCGCCGCTCTCAATGCTTGCAACAACCCTTCAAAATGTTTACCAGAGTTAGACAATAATTTAGAGGTAATACTTTTTCCCACTGCTTCTGCTTCTGCCAACTTCAGGTCTGCTATCTGCTTCGCTTCTTCTAATATCTGATTTGCCTTTAACTGAGCATCCAACTTTACCTGCGCTTCCAACTTCTCCAACTCGATCGCCTGTTTCTCCACCTCCTGAGCAGCAGCTAAAAATTGATAGTCGCGATCGCTCAGACTTTTATCCACAGACCACGCTAAAGCATCAGTCAATGCTTGACCCCGTAACAGTCGAGACTCGTCCTGATATTCTGACTCTTCCCAAGCAGTAAATGCTTCTGAGTAGGGACGCAACTTTTCCAACTCTTTTTCTACCCACTGGAGATTAAACACTTCTTGATAAATACGGTTAGCAACCTGCAACCGCTGTTCCTGTTTTACTACTATACCTGTAAGACGGAGTTCCATTTGGTTGGGGTTGTCATTTGCCTGGATGTGGGATTCCCTAACCCCTCCCAGGAGGGGAATATTGGGAGTGTGGGGAGTATCGCTTCTGAGTTCTGAGTTCTGAGTTCTCAGTTCTAAAGTGTGGGGAGTATCGCTTCTGAGTTCTGAGTTCTGAGTTCTCAGTTCTAAAGTGTGGGGAGTATCACTTCTGAGTTCTGAGTTCTCAGTTCTCAGTTCTAAAGTGTGGGGAGTATCACTTCTGAGTTCTGAGTTCTCAGTTCTCAGTTCTAAAGTGTGGGGAGTATCACTTCTGAGTTCTGAGTTCTGAGTTCTCAGTTCTAAAGTGTGGGTGATTAAAATCTGCTGATACAGACCTAATAACCGACTCGCCCGTTTTTCATTCACCAACAGGCGATCGCGTATTGTCTTTAAATGTTCTGGGTCATCATGTACTTGCCAATTGTCTATTATTCTCTGTCTGAGCAAATTGGCGACCCATTCTGCCTCTTGGTCATCTGGTACAATTTCTGGACTATCCTGAATTAATTTACAAACTTTCTGGGTCAAAAATGGTTGGCCTCCGGTCCAATCTAAAATTACCTCCATCAATTTATGAATATTGGTAGTTTTGTCAACTAAACCTTGTGCTAATGGTTCGACTTCAGCTAACTGAAAACCTGTTAATTTTATGGCTCTACCAATATTAAAAGGAGTACGTTTTTTATCTTTAATTAAATCTGCGGGAGTTGCGACTCCAATCATGGCAAAAGTTAACCTTTGATAATCAGAATTATCTGCCCGTTTATTGTAACAATCTCGGACAAGTGCGAAAAAGTCATCAATGTTAAAAGGTAGGCTGATGGTACTGTCTATTTCATCGATAAAAATTACAATTTGTTGGCAAATAGAAGGCAATAAGTTTTGACTAATAAATTTACTAAACCGTTTGATATTGGAAAGTTTGTTATTGCCTTCCCAAAATTCCTCAATATCAAAATCATCATCTAAATTTAAGGCAGTTAAAATAGTATCAATAATACTGGCGTACCATTCTGAAGGGGTAATATCATAAATGCCAATTTCTGTCATATCAATGCTGACACAGGCAACATTTTCTTGTTTTAAGCGTTGCATTGTTTTGACTCGCAAGCTAGATTTTCCCATTTGCCGGGAGTTTAATACATAGCAAAATTCTCCGTTTTTTAAACCTTGATATAAGTCTTCATCTGCTTGTCTTTTTACATAAGTTTTGGCATGAATTGGCAGACTTCCACCGATGTAGTATTCGTAATTATTCATAGTTAATTTGAAGAAGGAAAAGGGAAGAAGCAAGAAGCAAGAAGTGGATAGAAATTCCCACCCTAACCTGATAGCTCAAAGCTTTTAGTTGACAGCTAGTTATACCAATTTCATAAAATATTGCAAAGGGTGAGGACACACTTAACTGGGAACACCGGAGCTGGGAACAGAGAAAGAAAAACATAAATATTAAAGAGGAAAAAAGGTGGAAATTTTAGAATTTATG
>NZ_JAAHGK010000426.1:0-5522 GCF_010672505.1 Okeania sp. SIO2B9
GCTATCTGTTCTGGACTGCTCCGCAAACCCTGTCGGTCGCAATGACGAAAATACGTTTTACTGCGTAAGTCCTAATTAATATTGATAAAAACACTATTTTATCATCTTTCTCTTTTCCCTTTTTTCTTGCTCCTTCTTAGTTTTTCAAGTTTAAAATATCATCATTATATTTTTTTCGGAGATATCTAATCTAATAAACATTTCTAACTTCTTTGCCTTCTCCAAATATTAAATTACAGCAGATTTCCATGTAAATGTGGCACAGTAGTTCAGAGTCCAAATAATGAAAGCTTATTGAACAAAATACTCAGGATGGAAAAAACTATATTCTTTCCTAACTCCTACTCTGTACGGACGTTGCATGCAACTTCATAAACCACCGAATACGCTGTAATTTTGCACAACTGCTTATAGCTTTCCTCAATCTAACCAAGAAAAGTTATGACTGTTAACTTAGTTAATAAATACATTCTTGCCATGAATAACTCAACACAAAAATCCTATTATCAAGTCGGTGGTTGTCTCCCCAGAAATTCACCCAACTACGTCAAGCGACAAGCAGATGAAGACCTATATAAAAATCTAAAAATAAGTGAGTTTTGTTATGTTCTCAACTCTCGTCAAATGGGAAAATCTAGCTTGCAAGTTAGAACGATTAAAAGATTACAACAAGAAGGTATTTCTTGTGTGGCAATAGATATTTCAGAAATAGGTAATCGGGGAGTTACTCCTGAACAATGGTACGCAGGTATTCTTCGCATCTTGGAAAATAATTTTAATCTCTCAGAATATGTGAATATTCGTACCTGGTGGCGAGAACGAAATTATCTCGCACCCGTACAACGATTAAGTGAATTTATTGAAACGATATTACTAACAAAAATCCAGAACAATATTGTGATTTTTATTGATGAAATTGATAGCATTCTAGCTCTGGATTTTCCGGTAGATGATTTTTTTGGATTTATTCGGTCTTGTTATAATAAACGTGCCAATAATCAAGAATATAATCGCTTAACTTTTGCTTTGTTAGGAGTTAGTACGCCTCAAGATTTATGTCAAGACAAAAATAGTACGCCTTTTAATATTGGTATAGCTATTGAGTTAACTGGTTTTAAATTTGATGAAGCCTTATCTTTGGTGGATGGATTAGTTGAAATTTGTCAGCAACCAGAGGAAGTTTTAAAAGAGATTTTATCGTGGACGAATGGACAACCATTTTTAACTCAAAAAGTGTGTAAAATTATCATTGAAAATGGGGTTTTTATTGTTAATCCTAAAATAGAATTAGAGGAGATGATTAAATCTCAAATTATTCATAATTGGGAGACAAAAGACATACCAGAACATTTGAAAACTATTCGCGAGCGCCTTTTCAGAAAAGATCAAAGAATAGTTAGAAGATTAGGGTTATATAAGCAAATTTTACAGAATGATTTGGCTGGAATAGTTGCCGATGATAGTCCTGAACAAATGGAACTTAGGTTATCTGGATTGGTAGTTAGACGAGATAATAAATTAACTGTAGCTAATTCTATATATGCTACAATTTTTCACGAAGAAATGATTAATGAAGAGTTAGAAAAGTTACCTCCTTATTCTACACAAATTAAAGCATGGCTTCATTCAAACTGTGAAGATAAATCTTATTTATTGCAAGGGGAAGATTTACAATATGCTTTAATTTGGGCAGCCGGAAAAAGTTTAAGAAATCAAGATTTTCAATTTTTGACTACTAGCCAAAGATTAGTATTAGATGCTCAAATAGAAGCCTTAGAATCAACAAAAATAGAAACTAAAAAAGCTCAAGCAGAAGTTGCAAAAGCACAACAAAAAGCTAAACGTTGGATTTCCATAGGTTCTGCTATCCTTGGCACATCTTTAGTTTTATCAATAGGTTTTTCCCTATTAGCTTATCAAAGATTTCGATTAGCACAATCTAGTCGAGAAATTGAACAAACTGGCACTGATGCTTTGTTATTAGCAATGTTCAAGAAGTCAACAACAAATCAAGCATTGTTGGAAGCTTTACCCAAGGCAATATCTGCGGGACAAAGATTAAAAGATTTGGTTAATAACAATATTCCTCTAGCGGAATATCCTGCGACTCGACCAATATTAGCACTACAAATGATTCTCGATAAACTTGACGAACAAAAACAATTTGAAGATAGTTTTCTTCAAAAAAGAAAGATTATTCTGCAAGGTCATCAAGGTGCTGTTACGAGTGTTAAATTTAGACCGAATCAAGATATTTTAGCTTCAGCAGGAGTAGATGGAAAAGTAATTATTTGGAATTTTGAGGGCGAAAAAATTACAGAATGGCAAACGGAGCAAAAATCAGTTAATAGTCTAATTTTTCATCCGAATGGTGAATATTTAGCAACTGCTGGTAGTGATGGTACGGTAAAAATATGGAATTTATTAGGGAAAAAATTATATGTATTAGAGATATCTCAAACTGAAGTTAATAGTATTAGTTTTAGTGTTGATGGTAAGTATTTAGCCACTTCTGGCATAGATATTCCTGTTCAAATTTGGAATGTATCATCGTCACCTATAACTATATTATCTGATTCAATTTTGAATGATAATGGTTTGATTAGAGCTGTTAGTTTTAGTCCCAATGGAAAATTTCTAGCAACATTAGATGGAAAGTCTACAATTAGATTATGGAATATATCTGAAAATCAATTCAAAACTCTAGATGTGCAAGCTATTAGTATGAATTTTAGCATTTCTCAACCCCAGCTTTTACTAACAGCAACATCAAATGGAGTCGTGGAATTGTGGCAGCTTTCTACAGGAAAATTAATGAATAATTTTCAAAGTTTACATCTGGATACTAAGTTAGTTAGTTTTAGTCCTGATGGAGAGTTAATAGCTACTGTTGGAATTGATAGTATTGTGCGACTTTGGAATTTATCAGGACGGCAGATTAGTCAATTTGAATTTATGGAGAATGTAATTAGTATTAGTTTTAGTTCGGATAGTAAAAAAATTGCTGTTGCTGGTAGTAATGGGAAGGTTTGGCTAAGGTCTGTGGAAAATTTAGATGAACTTTTAAGTAAAGGTTGTCGTTTTTTAGTAGGAAAACCTAACTATTTTATGAGAGTAGTAGAATTTTGTCAGAGCTAAAATAAAATACTAATACTAATGTCGGCAATAGAAATTACAAACTATTATTGCGGCTAGCTGTTGATATATAAATCACATAAATTGTGGATTTACTTCTATGATAAAGAAGAAAAAATAGTCGAAAATGAACTATGGAATTCATTAAGCTGGTCAGCATTCAAATCATCTATTCTAGAAACAGGAATAAAGAAGTAAAAAAAGTTAAGAAAAGAATGGGAAAGATGGATAGCTAATAGATTAGTAACTTACTCTGAAGACAAGACTAGAATTTCGATCATTCTTTACTATCTTATTGTTGAGATAATAATTATTAGACATCTCCAGAAAAGAGGGAGTAGGCAGCTTTGCTGTAGGCAGTAGGGAGAAATAATTGATATATCTAGTGTGAGAATTGATTTAATTTTTGATTTTTACCAGATGTCTATTTATCTTAAGCAGGAGTTTGTTATACCAAGCGTGAAAAAAGAATATTACGAATAGTAAGAGGAATAAAAAAACACGTGCAGGATATTCTCTTCGACAAAGCGGTGTGACCCCGCGACGACGCCAGTCGCACCTGGTAGCGCACCAAGAGAAAAGAATGATTTCCGACCTGAAAATGGTATTGAAGCTATTCCCGTGTGACTCGGTCCTCCTGACTTCCCCTCCTGGGAGGGGCAGGGGTGGGTTGACTCCTAAGAAATATCCTAGCTATTTGTAGCAAATATTTATCAAATTGGTATTAGACTTATTGCTAAATTAGAAAAGTTTGATAATAGGTCTATTTTTGCCTGGTATTTTTGCAAATGAAACTAATGGCTAATCATACTCACTTAACTCTTTACCTACTTCTAAAACTAATTTTTATCAATTTTACATATAGCACTACGCAAATATAGTGCAGACATTCCTCTATTCCCTACCCCCTACTCCCTTTTCAGTCAAATTTACTGTCCTCACTAAAGAACGTACTGCTATAGGAACAATAACTTTTCCATTTTATCCCCAATCTTGTCATCGCATTCAAACATTAATATCTTTATTTATTATGCTAATACCTAACTAATTTATTTAAGTTAAATATTATTGCTTTGGAGAGCTGATTTGATAATTTATAGAACACTTCATTTACAAGGATTTAAGTGTAAATTTAACACAAATAGTATTTTCCAGAACGAATCACACTAAGTATTACATGAGACTTAATATTATAACAATTTGCAAGCAAGTAAATTATGAAAATTACGAAACACTAATTATATACTACCAATTTGGAAAAATAATGTTACGAATAATAAGGGCAATTAAAAGACTTTATCAAAGATGTCCCTTGGACTAAAAATATAAATTCCGACCTAATAAATGGTATCAAAGCTATTTATTCTGTACGTCGCCAATCCGACAGCTCTCCTATCTGAGGACTGACTTCCCTTCCTGGGAGGAGTTAGGGGTGGGTTGACTCCTAAGAAATATCCTAGCTATTTGTAGCAAATATTTATCAAATTGGTATACAATCAACCAAGTTTGAGATGAGATACAATTAAATCAATGTCGAAAATATAAAATATTACAGGGAATAGGGAAAAGTAGGAAAAATATTTCCCTGTCTAAATATCTTGATCAATCTATGTCCTAACCTATCTGTCTACTGCTATACCTACAATCTAATATTATGAATCTGCTGAAAAAAATAATTCAAAAATAATCCGAATGGCGGATGTATAATCGGTAGAGAATGTGGTTAATAATAAATATTGTTAGTAAATATTGAATTGGTTAGTATATAGAGTGATGATGAATTGAATACAAGAAAACCTGTTCCCCACTGTTAAGTGTTTCCTGCTACAAACAAGTAAATCAAAAAGTTTCTGAGAAAACCCTGATATTTCAGTACAATTATTAAAAAAACTCAGTATAACAAGCGATGACATAATAAAGGAAATATGAAACAATAAAAACCATGTCTATATCATGCTGCTCTAGTGCTTAATACTGCAAAATTAAATATTACGATGATTTGAAAGGTTCAATAATTATGTCAGCACCCACTATTGGTTATATTAAGCTAGCAAATACCCTGAGTATAGTCAGCAAAAAGCAAGTTACCGGAAAGTTGAGCGTCGCTTATGGCAATCAAGAATGGCAACTTTATTTCCTATTTGGTCATCTTTTATATGCAAGTGGTGGGTTACACCCTACCAGACGTTGGTATAGAGCTGTCAAGAAACATTGTCCTAACTTTAAATTTGAACTTAATCAGTTAACAAATGTTCAACTATGGGAATATAAATTGTTGCAAATAGCTATTAGTGATAATCAAATAACTTTAAGTGAAGCTAAGGCAATTTTGCGTACTATCACTGAAGAAGTTTTCTTTGCTATTATTAGTCAAGCAGGTTTAACAA
>NZ_JAAHGK010000427.1:0-5513 GCF_010672505.1 Okeania sp. SIO2B9
TGGCAGTAGAAATTAATCCTAATTCGGCAGCAGTTTATCATGTCCTGGGAGAAAGTCTTGTCCAACTAGAAAGGTGGGATGAGGCGGTGGTAGCTTATACGAAAGCTAGGCAACTTAATCCTAAATCTGCCGATGTTGCATACCATATTGGGGAACTAATGTCAAAGTTAGGTCGATGGGATGAGGCAGTGACTGCTTATGCTAAAGCTGTGGAGTTAAGACCATTATCGGCAAAGTTTCATTTTCAGTTAGGGGAAGCTAAGACTAAAAAAAATCCATTAAGTGAAGCAATAAGTTGTTATCGTCGTGCTTTGGAAATAGATCCTCATTTTTCTAAGGCTAAGAAAAAATTAGAAGAAGTTTTGTCATTTCAAAATGTTTTGAGAACAGGGGAACTTGGCAGTCTTAGTTTGTTAGGAGAAACAGAATTTGAAGGTTGTCTTGATTATGCAACTATCGACTATGTTTCTGGTTGGGCAAGAAATAAAAAAGACCCTGACAAAGTTGTATTTCTGGATATTTTTGTTGGCAATAATTTAGTCGGAACCTTAGTCGCGAATAAATACCGTCAAGATTTAGCTGAAGCTTTTGGTACTCACGGATGTCATGCTTTTGCTCAAAAAATTCCTCCTTCTTTACATAGTAATGGGTTAGTTGAAGTTAGTGTCAAGATTACAGAAACAGGTCAACAACTGAAAAATTCTCCTCAACCATTAGTAGTCGGACCGAAAGGTAAAAAACATGAAGTTAATCTCAGTTTCGAGCAGGGAGAAATTAATAAACTTATTTATCGTGTTCAAGGAGTCAGGAGTCAGGAGTCAGGAGTCAGGAGTAAAGAATTTAAAAGTCAAAATTTAAAATTCCAAAGTGAAGCAGGAGTCAATTCTCAATTCAAAAGTCAAAATTCAAAATTCAAAAGTGCGGAAAAACCAAAAGTAGCAGTAATTATTTTGAGTTTGAATGGAGCGAAACTCTTAAGTGAATTATTTGCCTCCTTTGAGCTTTATAACAGCTATGAAAAATTAGAATTAATAGTAGTTGACCACGGTTCAACAGATAATACTATAGATGTCTGTACCCAATGGTCAGAAAAATTACCAATTAAAATTATTGCCAGAGGAGAAAATTATTCTTTTTCCAACTCCAACAATGTAGGAGTAGATGAAACAAAAGCTCCTTTACTGTTATTTATGAATAATGATATTACCCTCTGCCAAGATATAATTCCTCAGATGGTAGAGCTAATTCAACAAGATGAAAATCTAGGAATGGTAGGAGTCAAATTATTAGATATAGTTAGCGATCGCTCTTTAGCTTTTCCTCCTACTCAACATTTAGGAGTGCAGTTATATTTCCACAGTCAAAATGAACCTTTTTATCCTTTTGAAATTCGATATGCTCCGCAATTATTAAAAATACAATCTGCTCCTTGGAAAGTACCTGTTGTTACGGGAGCATTAATGATGTGTCGGCGGGAAGATTTTCAGAAAGTGGGAGGTTTTAACGAAGACTACTTTTATGGTTATGAGGACGTAGACTTATGTTTGACTATCCGACAAAAATTAGGCAAAGAAATTATCAGTGCTAATCATTTAACAGCTTTTCATAATCGTGGTTTTTCTCGATTTAATAAAGGGAAAGAATTTACCCAGAAAATATTGAAAAATCGCCCAATAATAGAAAAAAGATACGCCTATTATTTACGCAGGAAACATCTACAAGATTATTTTGACAAAGGAATTTATTGGACTGGTCATCCTTTAACTATTGGGTTTGCTGTAACAGAAGCAGATATGGCAGCTTCCGCAGGAGATTATTTTACAGCGGTGGAATTAGGAGAACAATTAGTTAAAGAATTTGGATGGGATATTTATTATATTTCTGAAGGAGAAGATTGGTATGATATGACGCGATTAGATGTAATTGTTGTTATGCGCCATGATTATGATTTAGAAAGAATAGAAAATGCTAAACCAAGTTTAGTAAAAGTTGCTTGGGCAAGAAATTGGTTTGAGATTTGGGCGTCTCAAAAATCAGCAGGAGATTATGATTGTTTCTGGTGTTCTTCTCAAAAATCAGCAGATTATATTCAGCAGAAATTATTTAAACCTGCAACGGTAGTTAGAATAGCAACTAATGAGGAAAGGTTTAAAGAATTTAGAAGTGAGGAAGAAGGAGTCAGGAGTCAGGAGTCAGGAGTCAGGAGTGAAGAAGAATTCAGAATTCAGAATTCAGAATTCAGAAGTGAGGAAGAAGGAGTCAGGAGTCAGGAGTCAGGAGTCAGGAGTGAAGAAAAAGTTAGAACTGAACTAAGTAATAAAGTTTCAGAAACAGGCAAAAGTAAAGTAGGGAAAAATTCAGAAGTAGAAATTTTCAATCAGTCAGAAAAATCCTTTTCTGAACTAGGTAATAAAATTCCCGAAGTCGGGAAAAATTCGGAAGTAGCAATTTTCAATCAGTCAGAAAAAATAAATTCTGAACCAGAGAAAAATTCTGAATTAGGAATTTCAGAAGAGTCAGAAAAAATCTCATCTGAAGTAGGTAATAAATTTCCACAAGTAGGTGAAAGTCAAGTCGAGAAAATTTCGGAACTAGCAATTTCAGAAGAGTCAGAAAAAATCTCATCTGAAGTAGGTAATAAATTTCCACAAGTAGGTGAAAGTCAAGTCGAGAAAATTTCGGAACTAGCAATTTCAGAAGAGTCAGAAAAAATCTCATCTGAAGTAGGTAATAAATTTCCACAAGTAGGTGAAAGTCAAGTCGAGAAAATTTCGGAACTAGCAATTTCAGAAGAGTCAGAAAAAATCTCATCTGAAGTAGAGAAAAATTCAGAAGCAGCAAATTTCAACCAATCAGAAAAAGTCAATTCCAAACTAGACAATAAATATAAATCTGACTATTGCTTCACAGGAAGTTTCTGGAAATATCCACGAGATATTATGAATTTGTTGGAACCGGATAATTTACCCTTTGAATTTGCTTTGTATGGCTATAACTGGGAAAAATTTGAGAAGTTTAAAAAGTACAATCGCGGACCTCTCCCTTATACAGATATGCCCAAAGTCTATGCTTCCACAAAAATAGTAATTGATGATGCAAATTCCGTCACAAAACAATGGGGTTCCACAAATTCGCGGGTGTTTGATGCCATTATGTCAGGTGCTTTAGTTGTCACAAATGGAGAATTAGGAAATCAAGAATCTTTCGACGGACTATTGCCTACTTATAATTCTCGCGAATCTCTCGAAAATTTATTACGAGAGTACTTCACAAATGAGGAATTAAGATTAGCCAAAGTTGCAGAATTACAGAAAATAGTCACAGAAAAACACACTTATAAACATCGTGCCCATACAATATTTTCTGCTTTGCGCGAAAAAATGAGTAATAGTTTCCGCATTGGCATAAAAATCGGAGTTCCTGACTGGAAACAAGCGCAAGAATGGGGAGACTATCATTTTGCCTTAGCCATTAAACGGCAATTTGAAATATTAGGTCATTCCGTCAGAATTGATATTTTGCCAGATTGGGAAACACCGAAAAGTTTTGGAGATGATGTGGCAATTACGATTCGAGGTTTGAGTCGTTATCAACCTAAGTCTTATCATATTAATTTGATGTGGAATATTAGTCATCCAGATAAAGTTTCCCTACAAGAATATGAACAATATGACCGAGTATTTGTGGCATCCCATTCCTATGCTGAGGAGTTACAGAAAAAGGTAAAAGTTCCAGTACAAACTTTACTCCAATGTACAGATCCAAATTTGTTTTATCCTGACAAAGAAGGTTATGAAGAAATAGGAGAAATTTTGTTTGTGGGAAATTCTCGGAAAGTTTATCGCCAGATAGTAAAAGATGCGGTGAAAAGTGGTTTAAAGGTAGATGTTTATGGTACAAACTGGGGTAATTTGTTGCCCGATGGTTATTTAAAAGGAGAATATATTCCCAATGAAATTTTACGACGTTATTACAGTAAGTGTGGCGTATTATTAAATGACCATTGGGATACTATGTTAGAAAAAGGATTTATTTCCAATCGTTTATTTGATGCTGCTGCTTGTGGAGCAACGATTATTTCTGACAAAATAGCAGGTTTAGAAAAAGTATTTGGAGATAAAATTTATACTTATAATTCTCAGGAATATTTGTCAAAAGTAATAGAAAATTGTTTGCAGCAAAAAAGTCAAAATGGAGGAGGAAAATTAGAGTTAGCAAAATATATTCGAGAGAATCATAGTTTTGAGAAAAGAGTAGGAGAAATGTTAGGAACTATTGAAACGTTAAATGAGGAAAAAATGTTGGGGAAGTTCATAAAAGCAGAAACAGAAACCGAGAATTTCTGCTGATTAGTGAAACAGAAATAACAGCATTAAAAAAACTAACTCATGTCTATCCATACAAAAATATTCTTGCTCAAATAAATGCTAACTGTAATTATGCCAAAAAATTAGGTTCCGAAGCTATTCTACAAACAGATGAATCTGCCAGCTTATTTGTTATTTATAATGTTTTGATGGAATTATGTTTAGCTTATAAATTGGCAGAGGATAAAGAAGCTGGTAAATTAGCCAAAAATATAGTCAACAAAATTAGCCAAAATTATCCTAGATATCCTAACTTGTTTAGTGAAGAAATTCATAGAGCATTTGTGCTAACTGGAATTATCTTATTTAGAGATATAGCTCCCGAATTATTTACCGTAGAAGAACATCTTTTGCTAGTAGAATTTATAGAGAAAAAACCAGGGAAACTTGGCAAGAATCTCACAGTAAACTTTGGGGAAGAAAAGACAAAGAACTTAATAGTTGGAATCATCAAATTATCGCTTTTTCCAGTTTAGCAATCGCTGCTATTAGTCTGGGTAATTATCTACCCAAAGCAAAAAAATGGCTAAATGTAGCAATGAGTCGCGTGGAAGACTTTTTTATTGATAGTATTACCGACCAAGGAATGACAAGAGAAGGTCTCTGGTATTGTGGATTTGTTTCTAAAATATTAGGGATTTTACTTCGTATTTGTCGCCGGAAAAATATTAAAGTTAATGGAGAATTTTTAGACGACAAATATAGTGAAAAATTAGACCGTTTAGTTGAATGGTATTTGTATGAATCATTCCCCCGTGGAAAATATCTAAATAACTGGAATGATTCATACTGGAATCCTCATAATGGTTTATGGGGATATTTAACCATAGTTGGTAATAGAAATCCTAGTCTCGTTACTTATATTTGGGAATTATTAATAGGTAGCAAAGGATTAAAAACTTATGGCAGAGACCCTAGTTTAAACTTCTCTTCCCTATTTGATGCCTACTTATTTTTACCTCCACCACCAGTAGGAGAATTTAAACTAGAAAAAACTAACTTATCAATACGTCGTTTTTGCTCCGATATTGGTTATTTAAACGTTAGAAATTATTGGTCATCTGAAGCAACAATAGTTAGTTTCAATTGTGGTAAATATATTGAGGGTATTCACGACCAGTCAGATCACAATTCTTTTGCATTAAT
>NZ_JAAHGK010000428.1:0-5502 GCF_010672505.1 Okeania sp. SIO2B9
GACTATTAGGTTTTAGCCAAGAAATAGCTTTTAAATTTATACCTTCAGGAACTAAATTGATGCTAGCTGCCACTCCTTGGTTATCCTCAAGTTGTTTGAGATTTTCCTCAGAAACAGGAGTAATAGATTTACTAGAACTATAAGCAGCAGCAACAGGAATATTCACATATACCAAACCAAAGGGTGAAGGAGTTTCCAGTTTCTTGATCGCTTCTGTATAACCAGGAACTTTTGCCAGAGACTCGTCTCCTTTATAAATATCGATCGCCTGATTTATTGAAGTCTGGGAGTCAGTAATTACTAAATACTGATTCCCCAATGCTGCAGCAGAAATATCTTGCTTGGGCACTCCTTCCGTTTCTGTGATTTCAATACCTCTATAAGTACGTTTAACTAATTGACCTTTTTGAAGAGAGCGTGGTCGGTCTAAAACTTGTTTGGCCTTAACTGGATCGGCGATCGGCAAGACCACCACAGTTGCTTGTTGAGCTGGAGGTGGAGGAGGAGAGTCGGGAGCAGTAGAGTTAGCTGGTTCTAGAGTTTGCTTGCGCAATAAAGCAATCATTATTTCCTCTCCTACCCAAGGTTGAATATCTCGTTGATAGTTATAACCATAAGTCGTGAGAAAGCGATCGCGCAGTTGCCCCAATAGATTTTTAAAAGCAGTTTGAGATTCTGGTGTGCCAAACTGTTGCAGTTTTTCCCATTGACTGGGGTTACTAGAGACAGAAATAGTCATCATTACATCTTTGGGCACAACTTCAGCACCTACTGGCAAATTATCTGCTGTTTCTTTGGAAGCTACTATAATGTAGCCAGCGACACTACCAATAATCATTAATACGGTTGCCCCTAGTAAGGTTAAGGGTAAGGTTTTATCTTGTTTTTTCATTTTTAATTAAAATAGGAAGTAAGGAATAGGAGTTGGCTAGAGGTAATAATATTTGTATCAAAATATTTATTCAAATGGTATTATAGATATATACAAAAATAATTTGCTATAAATTCAAAATTATATCAAGACTTATCCATAAACGCTATTGGTAGGGTGTGTTAGCGGTATCTTAACTGAGCAAAACCCTATATCTATTGTCAGCGCGTAAGTTCCGATATAGGCCCAGTAGGGTGTGCTTTGCTGTCGCATAACTCCGTTAACGCTCCACGACATGTTTGCAGAGCATGACTATAGGAAAAAGCGGTAGTGTAACGCACAAAACCCTATATCTATTGTCAGTGCGTAAGTCCCGATATAATTATTCAAGATAGGGAGTAGAGGAGATGGGAGCAAATTTCAACCTTTTTCCCTATTCTCTAACTGAACCTCCTGACTTCTGACTTTTGAATTATGACTTTTGACTTCTATGATAGTTGTTTATTGTAATTTAACGCTTATCACCCTGTGAGGACATTATCCCATACCTTACCCATTTTCTGATACTCACGCCTAATTCCTTGTAAAAGATGTTCCATCATTACTGCACTGTCAGCTTCAGCAGCGAGGAACGCAGCAGCTAAGGCAATATTTTTAATATTCCCACCACTCAATTTAAACTGCCTTGCCAAAAAATCAAAATCTATATCTGGTGACAAGGGGATTTCCTCAGTCCAAATTCCTTCCCAAATCTGCCGACGACTTGCTTCATCTGGTGAGGGAAAGTGAACCGTAAACGCTAACCTACGCACGAATGCTTCATCCAAATTTTGACGCAGATTTGTCGTCAGAATTGATATACCTTCATATTCTTCCATTTTCTGCAATAGATAGCCAATTTCAATATTGGCGTAGCGGTCATGGGAATCTCTAACTTCAGAACGCTTGCCAAACAAAGCATCTGCTTCGTCAAACAGCAGGATGGCGTTAGCTGTTTCCGCAGCTAGAAAAATGCGGTTCAGATTTTTCTCTGTCTCCCCAATGTATTTACTGACAACCTGGGATAAATCAATTTTGTATAGTTCAAGCTGTAGTTCATTGGCGATAACTTCCGCAGCCATTGTTTTGCCTGTACCCGGTGGACCAGAAAATAATACATTTAAACCTTTACCAATAGACAGCTTGCGGTGAAAACCCCACTTATCATAAACGATATGACGATACTTTGCTTGATTGCAAATTTCTTTGAGTTGAGCAAGTTGATCCGTTGGTAAGATAATGTCTTGCCAATTATACTTAGAGTTAACTTTGCGAGCTAATTCAGTTAAATTATTACCAGATTGCTCGCGAGCTGCTACTAATAGATCGTTTAGACTAGGTTGAATTGTATTGTTTAATGGCAATTCCTCAAATTCTGAAGCAGCAACCCACAAAGCTTGATTAGAGGCATTTTTAACTGCACCAGCTATTTGTTCTGAATTCAAACGAAAACGATTAGCAAGGGTATCTAGTTGGCGATCGCTAAGTACAATTCCTTTGGATTCCAAATTTGCTTGCCAGTGTATACGCCGTTGGGAAAAATCAGGCAGAGGAAAAGGCACAGTAATCACACCCTTCATATCGAAAGTTGCTACCCACGACTGTACTCCCGATAAGATTACCACATCTTTCACCTCAGCTAGTCTATCAAGTAAGCTTTTATATAACAGATGCTGCTCTTTCGTCTGTAGTGCATCTAAATTTTCCAGATAGAGGATAGCATTGTGAAAACAAGCTTCACGGAACAATAATTTGAGTAGTTGGTCAAAATTTTCCTTAATTGCTAAAGCTTGAGATAAGTCGGCAATCAATAACTGCCTGTTAAGTTGAGCTGCCAGAGCGATCGCTCCACGACGTTTCTCAGCAGGGTGCGAACCAGAGAAATAGATAAGTAAAGGTTGATGTGTATTTTGAGTTTGGATGATTAGTTTAGGAAGTATCCGCTTAATTTCATCCCGAATGGGGAATTTTTCCTCAACAGCAGGATGAGTTAATAATTGACACCATAATCCTAAACGCGGTTCAAGTCCCTTTTGGTTTAACAGAAAATGGATAACTTGGTCATCGAGTTTTAGATAATAGGATAATATTGGTGGCTTAACCTGATGAGGGTCAGGAATTAAGTGAAGTAAGCCGTGTTTGATTAAGGGTGCATCAGGAGCAAAATGGACTCGTTGCAACAGTTTTGCTTCAGGAGAGGGACATAGTAAATTTAGGGCTAAATCAACACTAGGTCGCTTGCGAGTCACATCATCTTGAAGATAAGCGTACAGGCGATCGTAACGCAAATCAATTTCTGGAGCTAGGGCAATAAGCATCAAGTCCAAATCAAATTCAGACAAATTGAAAGTTTGTTTTAACCAGTTTAATGGTATACTATTAATTTTAGTAGATTCAGTATCTACTGCAAACAAAGGTATTCCTGGTTGACGAGCTAGGAGTCGGTTGACCTCATCGGGATCGATACGAAGACCTCGATAAGGGTCGTTAGCAGCTTCTGAACCGTAGAAAGCTTGTGCTTTTATTACTGCTTGCTCTAGTAATTTATCTAGCTTTTGTAATGCTGAGAGCAGGTAGTTGAACATTTTTTGTATTTTAATATGTGTAGTTCAGAGAATTCATCGGTTTGGATGTATCGCACTACAAGATCCTGCGGTCGCTTTCGATGAGGGCGATCGCTTCTTCTGGTAAGATATTCTCATCCATCACTGCCCGGATACCCGGTAAGTAGTAATCCATAATCGCAACGTTAGCATACACCAACCGTTTGATGACTTTATATGTCAGGATGTTGCCTTCAACAGCAATGCTGGTTTTGTAGCGAATTTCACCATCGTTAAAGTCCATCTCGAAATTGCCGATGATTAAACCATAGTTGATACGGGTGAGTAGTTCTGCCATGGCCAATCGTTTTTCTTCAGAGACCAATTCAGGGTAGATCGAATAAAAAACAAATTGTTCTTCAGTTTCTCTAGCTTGAGCATAACAGTTCCAGAGACCGTTTTTGCCCTGGTAGGCCATTTGTAAAACGGATTGTCCTTGGAGTTTGGTGAAGGTCCAATCGTCTTTCGTGAAGTAGGCAATGATGGTTGTCAGGATGGATTCTTCACGGGCCAAATCGTCAGTCTCGTTATTATCATCCTCAGAAAAAGCGTTATCGAGCCAGGTTTCAAATCCTTCAAAGAGGTTGGTGATTCCTTTGACGAGTTCCTCAGCAATATCTTCGGTTGCAGCGCTAAGGTTGGCAGCAGCCCAGTTTTCGGCAAAGTTGGTGATGCCTTCGGCAATTTGTTCCCTGGCGGTTTCCGGATGGTTAAGGATTGTTGGATTGACGTAATTCCAAAAGGTGGTATAGCCTGTTTGGCCAGAGTCTTGGTCTTGTTTGACAGATAGGCAGAACCAATTTTCGGTGTTGAGGAGGGGATTGGAGGACAATGGTGACTGTGGTTCGGTTTCAGAGGGGGAAACTGTTGGAGGTAAGGTATTTTGTTGGCTGAGGTTAGTGAGATAGGTCGCAACAGTTTCAGGGGTGTTGGCGTGTTCTGAGAGTTGGGGGAGCAAGTCTGGTTTGAGGGTGATTTCCAGTTGAATATCAGTATCAGGCAAGAAATCACCGTTAGAGAAGGGACCACGAAATTCAGGGTTGAGGTTAAAGAGGGCGTGGGTTTCGATTTGTTGGTAAGAAGTGGGGCTTATTTGTAAGGTTAGACGACATTCGTTAATGATGTCTTCCTGGGCAATGAGGGCAATGTTGACAACGCGAGTAGTCAGGAGTGAGGCCGTACCCTCACAAAAGGTTAAATTAAAGTTGAATTGATAGTTATCCATGGTCAAAGAATGTGAAACCCAGAGGCTTTAATGAGGATATTTTTTCTCGGAATAATGATCTTATAATCAATAGAAGTTACTCTAGAAAATCTCAAATATGGAAGCTGTGGCGCTCAGGTTGACAGCAGCCCAGTTTTTGGCGAAATTGGTGATGCCTTCGGCAATCTGCTTGTGGGCGGTTTCAGGGTATTGGGTGTCCTTAATCCATGCTATGAGATTAACACAGTCACCATCAATTTCAACCAAAGAATTGATGTTGCAAAGACTCAATTGTTTGATAGTCGTAACAAATTGTATTTGTCTACAAATTTATTAAAGTTAAAATCCTTAAATATTTTAGGCATCTCTTCCCTGAATTGTTTACCTTCTTCGCTATCTTCTCCATTTTTGATATCTAGCAACACTTTAGGCCAATAGTAGAAAGCTTTTGCTTCTAAAGCCATTTCTAAATAGCCTTTGAAGTCGATATCAAGACTGTATATATCCACCTCGCCACTATAATTATAAAAAATAGACTTGATGTTACTATTGGGGTTAATAATGATGCCGCATTGAGCTTCATCAGAGATCAAATCGAAAGGATGAAAAAAGCGTATATCTGCATATTCTGCCACCTCGTCCTCTTCATACAAGTAGCCCTCCCAACTTTTGATTACATCCTCCAAATTTAAAAAATTTATTCTACCTCCAATCAGGCCAAAATCATCACTGCTCCAATCAATTCTTAAGCCATTATAATTTCGATACAGAGCTATTAAATTTTC
>NZ_JAAHGK010000429.1:0-2794 GCF_010672505.1 Okeania sp. SIO2B9
TAATAACGTGGTTTCGTCAATACATAAAATGGCACAATTTAAAATGAAATAGCCTTGGTTTCTGGTAGAGGTAATTCAATACTTTATGTTGAGAATTCCGTTGATATTTTACTTAGAAAATAGCCAGAATTAAATTACCAATAAAAATCTCCATAAATCACACAAAAAAATTAATACTTCATTCCTCATCCTATCTCCTGAATCCTCTGTTATTCAATACTTTGTTGTGGAGAATTTGGTTGAACTTTTACTTGGAAAATAGCCCAAATTAAGTTGCCAATAAAAATCTTCATAAATTCAATTGTAAAGGTAAGATATAGCAGTCACAATTACTATATTTGACATATCAAAAGCTTAAAAATCTGACATCTTCTGAGTTTTCCTTCTCTCCTAGATAACTAAAGCCTTCTTTCTTCTTCCTTCTTACTTCTTACTTCTTCCTTATGCCATATCATTCCTCATTCTGACTCTTGACTCCTGTCTCCTGACCCCTATCTCCAAAATAACATCCTTGTAACCAAACTCTAATACCTCTAGCAAATACTCCATTACTACTATCTTCTGGTTGTGGTGGTAAATTTCCTAGTAAACTTTCTTCTATAGAAAACATATTAACTAACTCCCATTGTCTCTGACTTTTCCTCAGAAATAACCAATGAAATTTTTGTAATTCAACTACCTGACTATCTCTATATTGCCTTTCTAAAGTTGTCAGAAAAATTTGATTAATATCTTCCTGAAAAAAAGGCATATCATCTATAGGTAAAGGTTCAAACTCAGGACGACCTGCTATAACTATATTCCGTTCTAAATAATCTTCATTTGATTGGCGATCGCGTTGAATTTCACGATTAACATAACCAGGCAAATCTAATATTAAATCTGTGGCTAGAATTTCTAAATCTTCTGAATTATCCGGACAAGTAGATTTTGGTTTCCAAGGATCTGTTGATTCTATTTTTTCTATTTCTATTCTAGGTTTTCTAGGTCTTCTAGGTCGTCTTTTTCTGACCATCGAATAATTGTCAATCGTCAAAAATAGGGAATTAGGTAAAGATAAATTGTCACTGGCTATACTTATAATCGTGATTATAGAAATGAATATTTTCAAATAAAATAGCATTCGACTTTAGGATTTTCAGATTGATATTTCCCTGAAAGTTATCATGTCTGAAAAATATTTACTGTTCAGCAAATTTTCCCAATAATTTAATAAGTTTTTTAATAAGTTTGAGGATTTAAGAATTTCCTAACATTAATGGCGACTGCTATAGCAATATTTTTGTAATTGTTATGACGGGTAGGTTATACCAAGCGTGAAAAAAGAATGTTACGAATAGTAAGAGCGATAAAAAAACTTTATAGGAAATGTCCCTTTGACTAAAAAGATAGTTTACGCCCTAAAAAATGGTATTAAAGACATTCCCATACGACTCCTGACTCCTGACTTCCCCTCCTGGGAGGGGGAGGGGCGAGGGGTGGGTTGACTCCTCAGAAATACCCTAGATATTTGTAGCAAAAATTTATCAACTTGGTATCATACCATTTCTCCTTGATGTATCACTTAATATAGAATAGTCAGTGTAATAAGGTCTGAGCAACAATTATTAAGCGCATTGTTACAGAGAAATGGTATCAGAAGTGAAAGCTATCTTTCATTTTATGAAGCTCAAAAAAATCGAAAGATATTTAGCCTTGCATTCTGTCAAAAATCCTGATAGTATGTAATTATTGGGAGGCGTTCGCACCTACGCATGACTTTTTATTCAACCTAAATATAGTACTATGTTATCTGAAGTGACGTTTAAAACAATCGAGCATCAAACATAACAATACTTTGAATAAAACGCCCCTTAAATTTCCTGACAAATGCGCTCCAAAGCCCCTTTTGGGTCAGCAGCAGCAGTAATAGGTCGGCCAATAACAAGATAATCAGCACCAGCCTTAATAGCCTGACCAGGAGTAAGCGATCGCTTCTGGTCTCCTTTCTCTGCCCAAGTTGGCCTCACTCCCGGACAAACCAACACAAAATCATCACCACAAACCTGTCTCAACTGTTCCACCTCTTGAGGAGAACAAACTGCCCCACCTAAAGCAGATTCCTGAGCCAACAAAGCCATCTGCAAAGCATACTCTGGCAACTCCAGAGGAATTTTGAGGTCAAAAGCCACATCGCGAGAAGTCAAACTGGTCAAAATAGTAATAGCAATTAACCTTGGTGGGTTTTCTCCTGTAACTTTTGCCCCTTCAACAATAGCTTCTTGAGCAGAAGTCAAAGCCACTCTGCCAGCAGTAGCATGGATAGTCAACAAATCGACACCATAACTAGCAGCAGCTCGACAAGCTCCAGCAACAGTATTAGGAATATCGTGAAACTTTAAATCCAGAAAAATCCGCTTCTGACGTTCTTTGAGAATTGAGATAATTTTAGGGCCACAACTAACAAACAATTCTAGACCAACCTTCCACCAGATTATTTCCGGTAATTGGTCTATCAGAGCGATCGCTGCTGCCTCAGTAGGAACATCCAACGGGACAATAATTTTATCAATATTCATCAATTTCATCAGTATGGGTTAATTTTCAGTGGTTTATTTCTGGGTATTCAAACAAAAAAACTAAGACGTTGTAGTTTTGAGTGATTTTGACCTCAATATTTTCTCCTCCCTGTGAGTCATAACTTTTGTCTACTGAATTTTTCCGACTGTGAGTCTCAGCAAAAGTATTAATTAATTTTCAGTGGTTTATATTCTGGGTATTCAAACAAAAAAACTAAGACGTTGTAGTTTTGAGT
>NZ_JAAHGK010000429.1:2902-5484 GCF_010672505.1 Okeania sp. SIO2B9
TTCTGGGTATTCAAACAAAAAAACTAAGACGTTGTAGTTTTGAGTGATTTTCACCTCGAGATTTTCCCTCCCTGTGAGTCAGAATTTTTGCCTACTGAATTTTTCCGACTGTGAGTCTGAGCAAAAGTATTAGTTAATTTTCAGTTGTTTAATTCCCGGCAGCCAAACAAAAAACTAAGACGTTACAGTTTTGAGTCATTTCTACCTCAAGTATTAATTAATTTTCAGTGGTTTATTTCTGGGTATTCAAACAAAAAAACTAAGACGTTGTAGTTTTGAGTGATTTTTACCTCAATATTTTCTCCTCCCTGTGAGTCATAACTTTTGTCTACTGAATTTTTCCGACTGTGAGTCTGAGCAAAAGTATTAGTTAATTTTCAGTTGTTTAATTCCCGGCAGCCAAACAAAAAACTAAGACGTTACAGTTTTGAGTAAATTCCATTGTCTATTTCTGGGCAGTCAAACAAAAAACTAAGACGTTGTAGTTTTGAGTGATTTTCATCTTGAGATTTTCCCTCCCTCTGAGTCAGAATTTTTGCCTACTAAATTTTTCAGACTTTGAGTCTAAACAAAAATATTAGTTAATCCTTCACCAAACGGACAAAGTTTTTCTTACCCACCCGTAGAACCTTACCATCAAGGTCTGCCGGAGAGTCAAAAGTCAAATTCTGGTCTGAAATACGGTCGTCGTCCAAACGTACAGCTCCCCCGGCAATTTTTTTCCTAGCTTCAGAGCTACTCTTACATAAACCACTAGCACTAACAACATAAAACAACTTTGCTGGAAACTCCACATTAGCCAAAGAAAACTCTGGCACTGCCTCAGTTTGACTCATATCTCCCTCAAGCACCACTTTCATAGCCGTTTGTTGAGCCAACAAAGCAGCTTCCCTACCGTGGTACTGAGATGCAATATCCAAAGCCAACAACTTTTGTCTTTCACGAGGATTTTCTGGCAGAGTCTCAAGAGATAAACCAGTCAATAATTCAAAATACTGTTCTATCTGGTCATCAGGAATTTTTTCCAACTTAGAATACATACTCAGAGGGTCTTCCGATAAACCCACATAATTTCCCAGAGACTTAGACATTTTCTGTACCCCATCAGTCCCCAACAAAATCGGCATCAATAGACCAAACTGAGTTTTTTTACCAAAATGCCGTTGTAAATCTCGTCCCACAGCAATATTAAACTTTTGGTCAGTACCCCCCAACTCCACATCAGCATCCACAGCCACAGAATCATAACCTTGCATCAAAGGATAAAGAAACTCATGAATATAGATCGGGTTTTCCTGCTGATAACGAAGAGCAAAACCCTCCTTCGCCAACATTTGCCCCACCGTCATTGTTGCCAAAAGTTCCAGAATATTTGCCAAGTCTAATTTAGAAAGCCATTCTGAGTTGTAGCGAATTTCTAAGCGCCCTGGCGTGTCAAAATCTAATATAGGCCGGACCTGCTCTAAATAAGTTTTGGCATTTTCCCGCACCTGTTCGGAAGTTAACTGTTTTCGGACTTCAGATTTCCCAGTAGGGTCGCCAATTCTTGCCGTAAAATCTCCTATGATTAATACTGCTGTATGTCCAGCATCCTGAAATGCTCGGAGTTTGCGAACCGGGATACTATGACCTAAATGGATATCTGCTCCTGTGGGGTCAATTCCTAATTTAACTCGCAAAGGTCGGTCTGAATTGGCCAATCTCTGAAGTAAATTTTCATCAGGGTTTGTAGAATCTGGTCTATCTGGAAAAATTTCGCTGATGCCACGACGCAGCCATGTAAATTTATCAGTCATCATTTAGTTTTAGTTATATTGATATAGCTTTAGTTTGGGGGGTTAAATTAAATCTAGAGCAACTATGGTTTAAGTTATCCAGCAATCCTATATTTAGGGCTTGCTGAATAAATATCAAAGCATTTACAAGTAAAGGTTTGAGACTTTTTAGGTCTTGAAAAAGTACCTGGTTTTCAGCTCTTCATGCTCAAAAAGTTAGTATTTTGGGCGAGAGTTGGGCCAAAAAATTCTCCCCTACTCCCCTACTCCCCTACTCCCCTACTCCCCTACTCCCCCGCTCCCCTACTCCTTAAAAAAGACTTTTTCAGCAAACCCTATTTAGTCTTTAGTCATCTAAGACGCATTGAGATTTTATATTCTATATTCCCTTTCACAAAAAAATTGGACTATATAGTTTAAACGCTGAACAGTTTACAAAGTCAACTGCTTAATGGCATCTAAGTAAAATATTATAGAAAAGTTCAGTAGATGTAAAAATTATTGTGTTTAAGCCTCCTTAATAATTAAGAGTGCTAAAGTAACATAAATTATTTATGAATATAATTCAACCTTATTCTTTCATCTTTTTCCCTATGGGTTTAATATCCCACCGTCACCCCTGGTATCTACAATTGGTTGGTTCGTAGGTGCAGAGTGACAACTTTTCAGTATCCCATCCATTTTTCCAGTCCTTCAGTCCTTACTTGTTCCTTCTTCAAATATTTAATATACTTTGTAAGCTGAATAAATTAAGAAACCCTCGACTATCGCTGCTAGCTGACCAAGTAATTCACTTAAGAGATTATC
>NZ_JAAHGK010000043.1:0-13639 GCF_010672505.1 Okeania sp. SIO2B9
TATAAATATCGTCCCCAAGTCGCCAAATTTTAATATTATTATCCTTACTTGCGCTAGCCAAAATTTTGCCATCGGGACTGAAAGCGATCGCCGTTACTCCCTTAGAATGACCAAAATATTCTCCCAGACTCCAGTCACCAAGAATACAAAGAAGTTTCCCCGTCTTAACTTCCCAAAGTCTAATAGTTTTGTCTTCACTCCCACTAGCTAATATTGTGCCATCCCGACTAAAAGCAACAGAGTTGACATAACCCGAATGTCCAAACAGAGTCAATATTTCTCTGCCACTATCTACTTGCCACAACTTAACAGTTTCATCCTCACTCCCACTCGCCACAATATTGTCATCAGGACTAAAAGCAACGGAGCAAACCCATTTTTGATGACCAGTGAGAGTATGTAGACATTTCCAAGTTTGAGTCGGTAGGGGTTCAGGTGTAACTTCCGGAGTTTGGATAGCAGTTTTATCTTGAATATGAGTCAAATTAACTTGAGTATTAGCATTTAAAGTTTTGATGACTTCGTAAACAGACTGATAGCGACGGTTAATAGCATTTTCCACCAGTTTATCTAAAACATAACCCAACTGTTCGCTCACAGAATTACTCTTTAAATAACGTCGCCACACCCAAGTACCGTCACCCACATCAAATAACTCAAAAGGGGAAACGTTGGTCAAAAGGTGTAAACAAGTCACCCCCAAACTATATAAGTCACTTGCAAATACTGCTTTGCCTCGGTTTTGTTCTGGAGCGGTGTATTCCGGAGTGCCAATAGTGGTACCTGTTTTCAAGAGTGCCGTTCCGAGAGCATATTTGGCAGCACCAAAATCTACTAATACTAACTGACTGTTACTGTTTTGACGACGAATAATATTGTCTGGTTTTATGTCACGGTGAATAACGTTGTGAGAGTGGATAAACTGCAACACTGGCAGTAAATTATTGAGTAAAGCTTTAATTTTCTCTTCATTGTAAGGTCCTTCGATTTCCAGAGCTTGGCCTAGATTTTGTCCGGCGATGAATTCTTGCACTAAGTATTGTCGCCCATCCTGGATGAAGTGGGCCATTAATTCGGGGATTTGGGAATGTCTGCCCAATTCGTCTAATCTTGTAGCTTCTTTTTCAAAGAGTTCGGCAGCTTTGCTGATATTGTTTGTGCCTTGGGATGCTGGAAAAAATTGTTTAATGACGCAATAGGGTTTGGAGGGTTTGTCTTCGTCGATAGCTAAGAATGTTCTGCCAAAACCTCCTTGTCCAATGAGGTTAAGGGGACGATAGCGGTCTTTGAGTAGTAGTTTTGAGCCACAGTTTTGACAATATATATTCCAGTCTGGGTTTTGGGGAATTTGACAGTTGGGGTTGAGGCAATGACTCATGCCGATGATTTTTAGCTAAGGATAATATGGCGCTACGCGCAAGTCAAAAGTCAGAAGTCAGAAGTCAGAAGTAATCCCTGACTACCTTTGAGCATTTATAAATGTCCTAACCTATTTGCGTAGTGCTATATTGATTATATTTTGCTTAGGAATTTTTGACTGAATTTGATTATTGGAGTTTATCAATTTATTGTCACTTTTTAAGAATAGGCAAGATAAGTTTTGAGAGTTTTTTATCAACTATATTGTTGTTTCTGTCAGAATTGGCTTAAGTTAAACATAAATTAATTTTTCTTGGTTTTTGTGTGAAGTAGCATTCGCGATCGCTTTTGTAGAAGGAAGAAGGAAGTCAGAAAACTGGTGGAGAAGCAAATTAGTGAAATTTTATCAAGGGAATGTTTTTAGTATCAGTTAAGCGTATGTTATTTACTTCATTATTATTATTGTCAAAAGATTCTGCTGGTTTCATTGTGCTTAACTTATTAATGGGTATTGAAGGGAATCTCATTATTATCTATCCATTTAAGGAAACTGTTCTACTTTGAGTATCCTAACTTCCAAAAATAAAGTTATTACTTGATGTTTATTTCTGTCAAAATCTAATTTTTCAACCTTAGTTATTGACTAAGCAAATATCTACAAATGGAGTTAATACTTGACCCGTCCACAATCCTTCAATTACTTAAGTTTGTTTGTTAAGAAAGTCATAGCATTCTTCAGTATCTTTCTAATGTTCATATATCAACCGAAGTTGATACCGTTCTGAATGGAGAGGTTGAATAAGTAATCTCTCACCTCTAAATGAGGTACTAAAACCATAGTTTTTACCACAAAGCCAACAGATTTTGGCATCAAGAAAAAAGCTGATACTTTCTCCCGGTATAGCTAAAATAAAATCAGATTTTAGTGGTGCAGCGGAGGTCAACCACCCTATATCAAATGGTACACTTGCACCATCTTTAGCCCTAATAATCTCAGGAAATAATCCAAAATAAAAACTAAAGTAAAGAGGGCGATCGCTATTATTGGTAATCCTAATTCCTATCTCCACCGGATATCCTGGGGACGGATGTAAAGGTCGTGTTGATAGATGTTTTCCTATATCCGAAAGTTTTTGAATTAGGTCTTTTTTAGGAAGCACTAATACCTGTTATGGCACTAGAATTTTAAAGCTAATACCATTAACTTCGATACAATTACTTTCATTCATAAAATATAATTTTTTTTATTTCCTCCTCAAAAATTACATATATATTAGACATCTCCAAAAATTAAAAATTAAAGCAATTATCCTACAGAAATTATCAATTATTTTCCCCTACTCCCTACCCCCTCTTTTATAGAGATGTCTATTGTCTAAAAACATACTAATGCAGGATGGCAGAAATAACTGGTTACAAAATCCTAAAACAATTACAAATCAATACTTTTGACTTTTAACTTTTGACTTTTAACTTCCGCGTAGCGACACTAACTCAACTGCACAACAGCTTGCTCATTTAATAAAATTTCATTATTCAATAAATCTTCTACTGTTATTCTGAAAAATCTAGATTCATCGACCCAAAACAATACCTTAATTCGATCGCTTCCAGGATTTCCGGGAGGATTTAATTGAGCAATACTACGACCTCCCTCTCGGTCATTTAAAGGTTTTACTACTGTTTGTTCTCCAGATATTTTGCGAGTAATTAGGCGATCGCCATCGAAATAAACTTCTGTGCCGCCAGACTTAACCTCCAATTCTCCTAAGAGAGTTCTATAATATGCTATTATATTTGCTTCAATTTATCTTTAATCTCTTCTAACTTACATTCCCATTCTCTAAGTTTGATTAATTTGTTTTCCAATTCTTGCATTTGTAATGATTGTACTGTTTTTACTCGAGTTTTATCTTGTTCTGAACTAATCGATTGCAACTTACTCCCATACAATTTCCATGTATAACGATTATTTATAAAATGATCGTCATTGTCCTCTGGTACATGAAACTCTTTTTTTAAGATTCCTGTTTCTAAATCTAGAGTTTTTTGAAGAAAGTCACTATAAGCTAGATTATTTTTTTGACAAAAACTATTTAATATTTTATTAAACATAATACTTCTATTTGTTCTTTCATATATATCAGGTAGACAGTCGAATAAATATTTTTTTAGCTCTTTAACTTTCTCTTTATTTTGAACTGCACGAGTTATTTGTCTATGTACTTTTCTAAGTGCATTCTTCTGACTAAAAATAGATGGTAAATTAATACCCAAAATATAAATTAGCCTTTTTTCTAATCCTAAACTGTTAATAAAATCAAAATACATTGAGATTACTTTCTCAGCAAAATCAAGAAACTTTATATTTTCTTGCTTCACAACCAATCTGTAATAATATCCTAGATCGACATCTACTTAACCAAACTTTAAAATTAGTAAATCTAAATCTTGATGCTCATAAATTGTTTGTCTGATTTTATCGGCAACTTTTAAGGTAGATTCTCTCTTACCAAAACCTGTCATTGGAGCTCCCGGTATTTTATATAAATGAACTTCTATGTTTTTGTACCTTTGGTGGGGAGCAAAAAATTGAGAATAGGAGTCCCCAAAGATAACATATTTTTTCTTTCTATCTAGATTTTCTCCATAACCATATACTAAACGATAATTAAACATAATACCATCAACAAATATATTAACTCAACTGCACAACAGCTTGCTCATTTAATAAAATTTCATTAGTTAATAAATCCTCTACTGTTATTCTGAGAAATCTAGATTCATCCACCCAAAACAATACCTTAATTCGATCGCTTCCAGGATTTCCGGGAGGAATTAATTGAGCAATATTACGACCTCCTTCTTTATCATTTAAAGGCTGTACTGAAGTTTCCTCTCCTGATATTTTGCGAGTAATTAGGCGATCGCCATCGAAATAAACTTCTGTCCCACCAGACTCAGCACCTAACTCTCCCAAAATTAATTCAATACTGGGTTGACTATTCACCGAAGCACCCAAAACCAACTCCACAGGATTACTCATTGGATATGGTTGACCAGACTTAATCAAAGGATGCCAACTATGAGCATTTTTCCTTCTATCCCAATAGCGGATACCATAACTGTGATACAAAAAGTCCTTAACCTCAACTCCTTGAGTTAATTGCAATGCTCCCTGAGAAATTGCTTCAAAAGGTTTTTCACAACGAATTTTTGCAGCATCAAAATATTCTTTTACCCACCTTTGAACTGCTGGTATTTGTACTGTTCCTCCCACCAATAAAACAGCATCAATTTCTGATAATTCTATTCCTTGTCTTTTTGCCTGCTGTAAAACCTGATTCATGGAATTATCAAGACTGACAAAAAATCCCTTTTCCTTGAGAATTTCCTCAAAGCCATCTCGCCCTAATTCCAACTCATAACTTTCTAAATTTTCATCATCAAAATAAACTTCCGTTGCCTGCTGTTGTAAAGACAATTGAATCTTTAACTTTTCTGCCAAACGAGTAGTTAAAGGAGTCTTTTCAATACCTTGATTTTTGACAAAATAATCCACTAACCAATTATCAATATCCGACCCCCCTAAATTCTGTCCTGATTTTGCCAAAACTCTGGCAATTTTTGGCTTTTGATTTGAACTTTTACCAAAAGATTTTTCACCCCATTTCAGAATAAAACCCAAAGGTTGTTTTTGTATCGAATTATCCAACCGCACCAAAGATAAATCTAAAGTTCCGCCACCAAAATCAACCACCAATAAAATTTCTGCCTCTTTCATTGCATAACCTAAAGCTGCGGCAGTAGGTTCATCAATCATTCTTACTTGGTCAACCTGTAGAGACTGGCAAACCTCACCCAACCAATTACGATAAGCCTCAAAACTATCTACCGGAACAGTAAAAATTAAAGATTCTACAGGCAAAGGCACTTTCCGAATACCAGCTACAACTTCTTGTAAAAATAACTCTCCTACTTGTTCAAAAGAAACTATTTGACCATCAAGTTCAGGCAAAAACCCTTTAATATCTGAGCCAATACCCCGTTTAAAATTCCGAAAAAATCGAGAGTCTGTATTAATATCGTAACCTTTATCTCTAACTTGCTGACCTATTACTACTTTCTTTTCAGCAGCATTTTCCACATAAACTAAACTAGGAATTAGAGGTGGATTTTGTCCAGAAATAATTGACAAACCTGGTAATTTAACAATTTCAGGCTGTTGAGTTGTTTGATTCCAACGGGAGATTACCGTGTTACTTGTTCCAAAGTCTATCGCGATCGCCATTCAGCTATCCAATTTAATATGCCATATTACTCAGAATTATAATGAGGATAGCTTGATTTATCAATCACAAACAAGAATAGACATCTCCACCAAATGAGGGAATAGGGAATAGGGAATAGGGAACCCACCCCTCGCCCCTCCCCCTCCGGTGGAGGGGAATAATTGATAATTTCTGTACGATAATTGATTTTATCATTTTCTTTGTGGGTTTAATACCCCACCGTCTACACGGTGTTCAAAATTACTTGGGGTTAGAATCCCCATGTAATTTTCCTCCTGTCTCCTGTCTCCTGTCTCCTGTCTCCTTCTTCAATTTTGATTTTTGGAGATGTCTAATGAGGTAACTACTAATTACCTTCAAATCAATCTTAACCACCAGGTAATTGGGCTAAATATTCACTGACTAAAATAGCGATTCATCTTCTTTTATATATAGCAATCCTAAATTGGTTGTGGCAAAATTCCATACTGAAAAAGTTTGGGAAAATCGAATATTTGACCATAGCGCAAAAAACTTAAATAGCCACTTAACTATTTTCAAAGAACTACAAAGATGATCAAACTGTCTGATGAATTTTTTGACTTGTAACCAAATCTCTTCAACAGGGTTTTGCTCCGGGGCATTCGGGGTAAATTTTGTACAATTTATCAACCATTCCTCTTCTTGTAAATCTTGATTAATTTTTATCAAATATTCTCGAAATTCTCGATAATTATAATAAGTTGTGGCATCCCAAAATATTGCCAATCTTTTTCCCGTTCTTTGCCGTTGCAAATATTTGATAAACTCTATGGTATTTTCAGTATTTCCACTTTGATACTATTGAACTATAAATTCCTTTGTTTGGTAGTCTAAAGCTCAATAATAAGTCTGTCTTTCCTTTTAATTTTTCATCGTAATTTCTATTCTTTTATCTGTTTTTCCCCAAGCATAACCTAATACATCCCCCCATAGCAGATGACATTCGTCAATTATAAACACTGCTTGGTTTCCCGCTTCTATTTCCGGTTGCCATTTTGCCAATTTATCCTCTATTTCTTTTTTTTTGCTTTCACTTATTCATCATTTTTAGCTGGATGATTTTTTTGAATTTTTTTCCAACTTATTTCAGCCTCTTTGAGTAAGTTATAATAACTCTGATAGGACTCAAAAACGACGTTATATTGGTTCTGTAAATAGTTTTGCAACTCTGATAATCTCAGATAATCTTGTTCTCTCAACTAATCAATTGTTCTCTCTTTTTCTTCAGCCTTTAAGTAACCTTTATGCAGACAGACTCTTCCTGCGGAATGCTACGCAAACAGGCATTTTTTGACCAGAAAATGTGTAAGTACCACTAACTACAATTAGTCTAAACTGCAAAACTGTCTAGTTTGCTTCTGAAGCCAGTTTCCTTAATCCTATCCAGAAAATACAAAGGATGAAAAAAAATAAGATAGGTAGTATTAAATTGGTAGGGTAGACTAATTCTAAAGTTCCAATATACCCATATTTATCCTCAAAGTCATAAACTTTTCTTTCTCCATCAAATTCATATAAACGCCTCCATAATGAAATTTTAGCTTCATCAAGGTTTGCAACTCTTTAATTTCTGTATTTTATTTAATCCTCATTCCTTAGTTCAGCGATCGCTATCTGAAAAGTTTTAATTATCAATCTCAGCTTCTAATTTTAAAATTTTCAACTTTGTCATCAACCTCTGACAAAAAACATCAAAAAAAGCCTAAATTAGCTAACGGAGTTTCAATAGTTTCAGCCTTTCCATGATAGAATTAACAAAGAATAATCCAAGGGTGTTTATAACCTAATGAGATTTTTCAGCCCAAAACCATGATTATTTCGTTGTTTTTTAAGGAATTACCTTATATTTCTTCAACGATGATGAACTAATTTTCATCAGTTGCTCTAACAATGGTTTGACATAGTTAAAAATATATGATATAATCTAATAGCTTCCAAACTCAAACTAGAGCAACTATATATTTTTAGTCCTGTAACAGTTTTGGCAATCGTCCTCTCTGAAATTGACAGAAGAGACATTTTCTCCGCTATAAAGTGACTTTTTGGGTAGAATTCGGGCGTTGCACAGTGGCGAATGATTTGATATTTTTGATTGAATTTGATTTTGGATTTGATAATTGCTAGAATAATTAATATTAGGTTTTTTTAGTCAAAGTCTAAACCTCTTTTTGGCAGTATCATTCCATAATGTGCAACCCCAGAATTCGTTGTGAAAAGTCAATTTAGAAAAGATCAAAATATCAAAGCCCTAAAAAAGCTCTCCCTGTGCTGTATCGATTTGATGCGATTTTTTGCCTAAGTTTTGTTTAAGTCCCACTCAGGAAACTTGCTAGTAACTCTACCAATTATTTGTTGGGAACTTACAAAACCGAAAGAACGACTATCACTACTTTCTTCCCTATTTTCTCCCACCAAAAAACAGTCGCCATTTTCATCAACAAAGGCAACCCGTTTAATTATTTTCAAATCTTGGCGATGGGGATGTTTAGCCACCACCAAATCATCTATTTCAGGTAAACAGTGGCGGTAGGCTTTAGTGTCAACAAGAATATCCTCCCCTGGTTTGAGTAGAGGAAACATCGACACCCCTGTAACACAAAAGCGTTGACGCAATCTCAACAACCATAACAATAATTCTTTATTATCGCTTGTTTGTATCAACTTTTTGCCTACCACCTCAAACTAAAAAAAATTAGCTAGCCTTGTACCAAGTTACCTCACGTTCCTTAGTAGCCCAGAACATATTATGGATTTTCTCCACAGCAGCTAATAATTCATTAGCATGATCCAAATTAACTTCCACTTTACAAGCAGAGCAAAGTTTAGCAGCTTTCCAGAAAGTATCGTGGAGGTCTGGATACTTTTCTAAATGCACGGGCTTAAAATAATCAGTCCAGAGGATGAGCAAATCTTCTTTAGTCTTCTGAGCCTGCTCTTCCTTAATAGCAATATAGCGAGAAAGAGTATTAGCAGTCTTATGGTCTCCTGCTTTTGGGTCAAGGTCTAGAATTTTCTTAGTCATAGACACCACTGCCTCAGCATAAATGCGAGCAGAAGCGGGGTCATAAACACCACAAGGGCCATCGCAGTGAGCACTAACTTCTGGTGCTGGGAAGGACTTTCTAATCTGAGAAGCAATTCTGTTGAGCATAGTTTTCTAAGATATTACTATCTGTATAAAAAATGTAAAGTAATGTTACGATGAAATAGTGGTTCAGAAGGAAGAATTTTCCTAATAATTTCCACCTACCCTAGTTTAAATCAAAAGTGTGGGTATTTATAAATTTCCGATAATCCCCACCTACCCTAGTTTAAATCAAAAGTGTGGGTATTTCTGATTTTTAATTTTTGATTCCTTTATCAAGATAAACCTATGCCATTTTCAATTGATACAGCTCGCAATATCTTTCCCAACACCTTATCAGCTGACATAGTGCCAGCCACTATAGCTCGCTTCAATCAGCTAAGTGCAGAAGACCAACTAGCTCTCATTTGGTTCGCCTACCTAGAAATGGGCAAAACAATCACAATTGCTGCTCTAGGAGCTGCCAATATGCAGCTTGCAGAAATAACTATGAATGAAATTAAACAAATGAGCTTCCAGGAGCAGACCCAAGTCATGTGTGACCTGGCTAACCGCTCCGATACTCCAATGTGTCGGACATATGCCACCTGGTCTCCCAATATCAAGTTGGGTTTTTGGTATCAACTTGGAGAATGGATGAATCAGGGACTTGTTGCTCCTATACCAAAGGGTTATCAGCTTTCTGCTAATGCTTCAGCCGTATTGGGAACTATTCAAGGATTAGATTCTGGTCAGCAAATCACAGTTTTGAGAAATTCTGTGATTGATATGGGTTTTGATGTTAAAAATTTGGGCAACTATACCCGAGTTTCTGAACCTGTAGTTGCTCCAAAGAATATGGCAGAGCGAACTAAAGTTACGATTCAAGGTGTTGATAATCCTACTATCTTGAATTACATGAATAACTTGAATGCCAATGACTTTAATGCATTGATTGAGTTATTCACTCCTGACGGTGGCCTACAACCTCCTTTCCGTAGACCAATTGTGGGCAAAGATGCCGTTTTGCGATTTTTCCAAGAAGAATGTCAGAACCTCAAGTTAATCCCAGAGCAAGGAATTTCTGAACCTGCTGAGGATGGTTATACTCAGATTAAGGTTACTGGTAAATGCCAAACTCCTTGGTTTGGAGCTGGTGTAGGTATGAATATTGCTTGGAGATTTTTACTCAATCCTGAAGGTAAAATTTTCTTTGTAGCGATCGACTTATTGGCATCTGCCAAGGAGTTGTTAAATTTGGCTCGTTGACATTCTCTCCCATTAAATCAAAGATTATAATGGGAGATTCCCAAACCTCACGATTTAGGCTTACTGCTTGAGTGGCACTTATCTAGACTGTTGCCAGTCCCCGACAGTACGCCTAGACAGTCAATTTGCTCCACGATCTGCCCGACCGCAATAACACCTCGATGACAAATCACTTTTGCTGCTGCCACATCACGGTTTATTTCGTATTCGCATTGAGGGCATTTATGTTCGCGCTCAGGCAGGTCTTTTTTACCTGTATGCGCTCCACAATTTGGACAAATTTGACTGGTATATCTGTAGTCTATCTGGCCAAAATAAACCCCTCGTTTTCTGCATACCCAAGCCAAAATATTGAAAAACTGACCAAACCCAGCATCTAAAGTATGTTTACCTAACATTCCTTTGGCCTAGCATCTAAAGTCTAGGTCTTCCACAAATATCATTCCTGCTTGGTCGCATAAATGATGAGCTAATTTAAAGTGAAAGTCTTTTCGAGTATCTGATATTTTTTGATGAAGTCTTGCTATCTTTTGGTTAAGTTTATATCGATTCACTGAAGGCTTAGATTTTAACTTTAACCTACGTTGCAGTAATGTCAACTCGCTTTGTAGTTTGGTTAAAAACTTTGGACGTTCAATCAATTCACAATTCAGTTGTTGCTAAAAATTTATCAAGTCCAATATCAATCCCTAACGGGTGTCCAGAAGCAGGGGGATCCGGAATACTCACAGGACTTTGTACAGATAACATGACAAAATACCCACTTGCTCGTCTGACAACCCTAACCTGTTTCAGTTTAAATCCTTCTGGTATTGGTCTAGATAATCTCATCGGAACTAATCCAATTTGAGGTAGTTTTATATACTCGTTGGAGATGGGATTATTTTTGAACTGAGGGAAGACAAAGGACCTCATTCTGTACTTGTTCTTAAAACAAGGAAAGTCATAACCCTGCTGTTTCATGTTGTTAAATGCTCTTTGTGACATACTCCCACACTAACCTGACGGTATAGTGTGGGCTTCTCGTTTCACAGTCCCGGTATCCCGTCGGACTCCACGAGCTTTAAGAACTAGATGCCCCACCGCTCTTTTTGCACATAAAAAACTGCTCACCTAGTTCCGGAATAAGATTTTACGTTTTCCCACAGTTGACTAGGAATTCGGGCCAATAACCCCATATCCTATTAAATTTTCATGGTTCATTACTGGCGGCGATTAGCTCAAACCAGCATAGTTCAATGATAATATAAAAGTTTGTAAATTAATGGGACATCGAGTCCCATTAATTTACCGCCGATTCATCTCACGCCATAATCTGTGATTATGGCGTGAGATGAATCGGCGATTTAGCTAAATTCTTGAGAACTTGCTGTAAGACTTGAGCATTTGTTCTTTTCAGCTCTGGGTTAGTTTTTTTTGCTTTTGTTAAGTTGATCCCTTGTCTATTGTAGTTAGGGTAAGGTGTATCCGTAGGAATAACGTACTCTTGATGCAATGAACAACAGTTAACTGCACATTTCCTACTGTTAATCCAGTCTTTTCGCTCTCTTAAGGCATAATTCCAAACTTTTCTACAGACTACCAGCATATCTTCTATAATGGCCACCTGTTCTGGAGAAGGGATTAACTTAAATTCGTAGGTTAGTGTGAGCATATTTCTATTGTTTCATAGTTCTATCTCAATGGACTGCTCATTGTTTGTTTTGCAATTCATCTCCTGGTAAATGGGAGATTATACCGGGAGTCCTCAAAGCTCCATTTCAAACAGAACACTCTTTTTTTTGTTAGGATTTAATAAAATTGCCTTGTAAATTAATATAAATTTTATTTTATCTAGCTACTGAATTAGATTATATATGCTACTATTAACAACTACATAAAAAATCATAATCACACATAGATTTTTAAGAAAATAAAAAGGATGATGCAACTTACTAATACTCAGTGGTCTATAACAGAAGAAAATATTGCCCAAGCAGCTTTAGAAAAAGCTAAAGAACGAGAAATCAATGCCTTAATCACAACAGTGCGCCAGCAAGCAAGTGGAATTCAAGAATTTGATGATTTATGGTATCTACATGATTTTCTCAGTGCCAGAAGATACGATCTAGATGGCAAGTATGACTCCAGAAATGCAACTGTAATTTTTGCTCTAGCTGGCTTAGTAAAAGAGGGATGGTTAAAGCTTGGAGAGCTGGAAGGCTTGGATAAAGAAAAGATTACAAAAGTATCTGCCATGACCCGCATTATCTAATATAATCTAAATCAAGGGCGGGTTGTGAAATGAACTGCTGTTCCATCTAGACCCGCACTCTTTAAGCTTGATTGTCTGGCAGTAAATTTGGTAAGACGCGATCGCAACAAAATAAAGTCCCTGCAGCGACACATAGTGGAATACCTAAAAAGTTAACTATAGGAATGGTAATTAAACCTTGACAAATTAACCCAAAAGTGGCGCTTGCTGGTAAACTACGACGCACTACTGTTAACTTCTGTCGAAATTTTAATTTTCTTCTCTCCAAAAATCCATCAAAAAAGTCAAGACAAACAATGGAAGTTGTTAAAGTTATACCACCAATAGTTGCGATTAAAGAACCTCCAGGGAGAAAGTTGAGCAGCAATATCGGTAAACCTATTACTAAAAGTAATCCAACTTTTTTTAACTCAAAGAGTATTGCTCGCCAAATATCTCTGAGAGAGTTTAATAAACTTGGAGGAGTTTCAGGCAATGTTCCAGTTCTAATTTTTTCTAATTGTTCAGAAAGTTGACCATAAAAAGGTGAACCTAGAATAGTTCCAAATTGTACTAACAAAAATCCAATTATCAGCAATAATATTGCGAATAGAATAACTTGTACAAGTTTATATAAAATATTATCTATATAACTTAAGAAGTTTAACCATGTTGGTAATTGAGCAATTAAAGCATCAAAGCTTAAAGATAAGTTCTTAAAAATAGTATTAATTAAATCAATTCCTGGTAGGAGTAAACTAAGATAAAGAAGAATACCTACCACGATATTAATCAAAATTGGCACAACTATATAACCTATTAATTTTGGATTTTTGAGAAATATCGTTAAAGCACGAAAATGGTAAGTTGCCCCTGCGAATAATCCGATAGGAGTCTCAAATATAGATAATATTGACTTAATTTTTTTTTGTTTTACCATGAGTTAATTGAGAGTAGTTATACCAAATTGATAAATTTTTGCTACAAATAGCTTAGGATATTTCTTAGGAGTCAACCCACCCCTAACCCCTCACAGGAAGAGAACTCAGGAAGAGCAAGTCAGAATGAATGGCTTTAATGGCAGTTTTTAGGTATGAATTTATCTTTTTAGTCCAAAAAGTATCTCCTATAAAGTAGGGACGTTAGCGGCAGCTCTGCGTTAGCAAATGGCCATTCGTCCTTGCAGCCCTTATTATTCGTAACATTCTTTTTTTATCCTTGGTATTAGAAGTTATAACAGTGTGCGCTGGTATATTTACAAATTGCAGGAGGCGCCCAATAGCTAAAAGTCTTATATTATCGGCAATTTATTCCCCCTATTGCCTGTTGCCTGTTGCCTGTTGCCTGTACACAACGCTATAGTAGCTATAAGAGGTTGTTTGTGAACAAAAGATTAAGTAG
>NZ_JAAHGK010000430.1:0-5483 GCF_010672505.1 Okeania sp. SIO2B9
TGAAGAACATCTAGATGATTTAGCAGGAGAAACTCACGGAATAACTATAGGAAAAATACCAGAATTAAATGTTGACAAACAAAGTTTTTTTATGGCAGAAGTCTCAGAAAAAATGCGAGAAATGTTGCTTTTATTCAAGCAAAATGATGATGCCAGTACAAGGAATAAATTGAAAAATATATGTGATTTTTTAGCAGGTCAGGGCAGACAAGAACATGTGTCATCAAATTGGTTGAAATTAATAGAGGCGATTAAAAAAGCTATCGCTAACACGGAAAATACATACTATACTCTTGCTCATAACATAATTAAAAATTTGAAACAAGCTCAAGAATTAATTAGAGATAATCGAGAGCAAGAAATAGTGATAGATGAAAATTTAAAAACTTTAACGAAAAACGCAGAATATATAAACAAAAATATAGGTGAAATAGATATGTTAAATGAAACAAAAAATCAACAGAACCAAACTAATATTAATGAGAGAATAAACAACAAAAATGATATATTAACTCAAAAAAAAGAGTCTATAAATGACTGGTTTAATAGCTTAGAAGCTAGGGATATAGATAATAATAACTATGACTTAATAGGAGATAAACAAGAAGTAAGGCAAGGACCAGAAGTTGGAGTAACAGAACTAAATAGTTTAGCAGATTTATTTGAAGGAGAAACACCAGAACTAGACTCTAGTTGGGAAGAAGAAGAAATACTAGATAAAGGTAATGTGGAAGGAGGGGAGTTAAAAATATCTGAAATTGAGAGGGATGATTCTGGTGATTTGTCTGACTTATTATTTGATGTTAATGAAGTTGTACAATCATCCAAAATTAAAAATCACAATGAATTTAAATTTTTAACTCCAGTAGACGAAGATTTGTCAGATTTGTTTAGTAAAAGTACAGAAAAGACACTACAAAATCAGAGTAATGTTAACAAGCAAAATACTAACTTAAAACTAGATAATAGTAAAGCAAAACAGACAGAAGATTTGGATGACCTATTCAATGCTATAAATCAGGGAGATTTAGCAGCATTAGAAGATGTAAAAAACTCTGAAAATGACAGGGATTTACAAGTGGATTTACCCAAAAATAATCTGCAAAAAAATATCAAATCAATTTCTAAAAAAATAAACCAAAAATATCAGGTAGATGAAGATTTTAGTGATTTATTGGGAATCCAAGATGAAGGGAAAAAAATTAAAAATGATGTAAAAGTAGAAAATAATCAAAGCCAAATTCAAACCAAAAATGATTTAAACTCAAAAGTAGCCGATTTAGAAGCACTGTTTGAAGATTTAGACACAGTAAATGAACAACAAGAAAATCAAATAGAATCAGATGATTTGACATCCAGTTTTTCCAAAGGATTTGATCGAGAAGATGTAGATTTGTCAGACTCACAAAAATCAATCAATGTGGAGCAGATAAACTGGGAAGATGATAACAATGATTTGAATAGTTTATTCGACGATCCAAACCTAGATTTTATTAACTTAGATTCTAATGAATCATTAGATAATTTAATTGAGAGCGATAATGAACCTCAAGAAAATTCAGAAATTTCAGTAAATATAGAAGATTTGTGGCCTACCGTAGAAAACCATGAAACTGTAGATGAAACGGTAGACTTAAATAAGTTGTTAGAAGATGTAGTGAGTGAAACAACTTCTCTAGAGTCAGAAAAAAATCAACAATTAACAGCTAAAAATCAAATAGAATCAGAAGAATATGAATTTATTGAATTAGAAGCAATACTAAATGGAGAAAAATTAGATAATAATTATAATATTTTTGTACAACTAGAAAAACTATTAAATGGTACAGAAATTAATTCAAAACTCAAATCAAATATAGCAGTTGTAGAAAAAACTCCTCCTATCCATAAAGCTGCCAGTATCACAAAAAAACTACCAGAAGAAGATCCCTTTAGTGACTTAGATAAATTATTAGAAACTCCTAATATAGATACTTATAAATCTAGTGGGGTTTCTACTACTAATACTCCTCGCCGAAATAGACGCCCTCCAGAACAAACAGTCAAAGTACCTGCAAAGCAACTAGATAATCTCAGTAACTTAGTAGGTGAACTAGTAGTCAATCGTAATAGTTTAGAACAAGGTCAAGAACGAATGCGCCAGTTTCTAGATAACCTGCTCCATCAGGTAATGCTACTCAGTGATGCTGGACAACGAATGCACGACTTGTATGAAAAAACACTTTTAGAAAGAGCAATTTGGGACAATCGTCAAGGACATCATTCTACTACTACAGTGCCCGAAAGTACGGTGGTAAAAGTAGCACAAAAAGGGTTTAAAGACTCTCTCGATCTTGACCGGGTGGAAAACTTCACCCCTTTCCATTTATTGGCTCAGGAAACCATAGAATATATAGTCCGAGTACGAGAGTCTTCTTCTGACATTGAATTTCTGGTTGATGACGCAGAACAAGTAACCCGTCAGCTACGACAAGTGACAACTCAATTACAAGAAGGGTTAACTAGGTCGAGAATGATACCCTTTTCTCAGACGGTACAACTATTACCTCGTGCGGTGCGAGACATTTCAATGGAATGTGGCAAAGAGGTGAGTTTACAGGTAGAAGGGAAAGAGACCTTAATTGATAAAATGATTCAGGATAAGCTTTCTGACCCAATGAAGCATCTAATTAATAATGCCATAACTCATGGAGTTGAAACACCTCAACAACGTCTAGCAGCAGGTAAGTCTCGTCAAGGTAAAATCACAATTCGTGCTTTTCACCAAGGTAATCAAACGGTGATTTCGGTGGCAGATAATGGAGCGGGAATTAATGCCGAAAAAGTCAAGAAGAAAGCGATAGAAAAAGGTCTAATTACTCAACAACAAGCTAAAGGGATGTCTAACATTGATGTTTATGATTTGCTCTTTCATCCGGGTTTTAGTACAAAAGATAAGGCTGATAATTTTTCAGGTCGTGGAGTTGGGTTAGATGTGGTGAAAACTAATTTAACCGAAATTCGAGGTACTATTTCTATTGACTCTACTATTGGTAAGGGTACAATATTTACAATTCGCTTACCTCTGACTTTGAGTATCTCAAAAGCATTATGTTGTATTAGCGATCGCTCTTGGATTGCTTTTCCGATGGATGGGGTAGAGGATATGATTAAAGTGTCTAAGGAGGAAGTTAAAGCAGAAGAAAATGGGCAATACTATATAGAATGGCGTGGATCAAAGTTGCCTTTCCGTCACTTACGAGAGCTGCTTGTTTATAATCGTCATCTCCGTCGCGGTAATGTGTATGGTATTAATGCCGAGGAAGATATGATTTCAATTGTTGTTTTGCGCTCTGCTTCTGCTGGCATATTTTTGGCGGTGCAAGTCGATCAAGTTTTAGAACAACAGAAGGAAATTGTAATTAAACAATTAGAGGGTCCGATACCTAAACCTATCGGTATTGCTGGAGCAACAGTTTTAGGGGATGGTAATATTGTCGCGATCGCGGATGTCATTGAATTAATTAACTTAGCAACAGGAAGACTACGCCGAGATGAGGGTAATATGTGGTCATCTAGCGAAGAAGATGAGGCATCTTTACCTGTACAGCAAAAGAGTGAGTTAACAGTATTAATTGTTGATGACTCAATTACAGTTCGTGAATTGTTATCAATGACCTTTAGTAAAGCTGGTTACCGAGTTGAACAGGCAAGGGATGGTAAGGATGCCTGGGAAAAAATGCGTGCAGGTTTACCGTGTGATTTGGTATTTTGTGATATTGAAATGCCTCGGATGGATGGTTTCGAGTTATTATCTCGGATGCAAAAAGATTCTCATTTGAATACTTTACCTGTGGCGATGTTGACATCTCGTGGAGCAAAAAAACACATGGAAATGGCATTTGAGTTGGGTGCAAAGGGTTACTTTACCAAACCATATATCGAAGATAAGCTATTAGAAGGGGCGGTTAGTATACTAGAAGGTAAAGCTGTTGGAGATATATTGAGCGGTGGTAGTTATTGATTTTAACATGGGAGGCAACAGGCAACAGGCAACAGGCAACAGGCAACAGGCAACAGGGGGATTCACCCCTAACCCCTCCCAGGAGGAGAATATCGAGAAAGATTTGACAATGGCGCATCGATTGGGACATTTTTTTATACCGAACCCGAGGGAATTTGATATAATATCAAATCTGTTTGCTTCGGAGTAATATAGTTCCGTAGATCATTATACAATTTGTAGGGGCGTTAACGTAGTTATGCGCTAGCTAATAGCCATTAGCCGCTACTTGACAAAAATTACGTTTGTCAGAGATAATTGCAGATTGTGTGTCTAAATCCTGCTCGGACCAGGTTCAGACATAATAAAAGCTGGTAAATAAATCAAGGCATTTGCCCATTTTAACTAACTACAATACCACTTTCAGGTATTAGCGTTAGAACCAGCTACCTGTACGGCAAACCTATCAACACAAATTTAATGAGTTACGCAATTATTGAAACAGGTGGAAAACAACTGAGGGTAGAAGCAGGTCGCTTTTACGATATTGACCTTCTACAAGCAGCGGAGGGGGATCAAGTTTCTCTGGATAATGTGCTTCTAGTTCAACATGAGGGAGATGTTCATATTGGTCAACCCCTTGTAAAAGGCGCTCTTGTGGAAGGCACTGTGATGAGGCACTTGCGGGGCAAAAAAATTATTGTCTACAAAATGCGGCCTAAAAAGAAAACTCGGAAAAAAAGGGGACATCGCCAAGAACTTACTCGTCTAATGATTGACTCCATAAGTATTAATGGCAAAATATTAGCAGCAGGAGAATCTCAAACTTCAGCTACAACAGTAACTCCAGAAGCTAGTGAAAGTGTTACAGAAACAGCAACTGAAGCTACAGAAATTCCAGAGTCAGTAGAAACTGTTAGCGAGGAAGTTTCCGAGACTACGGCAGAAGTTGAAACTGTATCTGAAGAAAAATCAGAAAATCAGGCAGAATAAGTACAGATGCTATTATATGTAATAAAATTTGGAGGAAATCATGGCTCATAAGAAAGGTACTGGTAGTACTCGTAACGGTCGCGACTCTAATTCCCAGAGATTAGGTGTTAAACGTTTTGGCGGTCAAGTTGTTAAAGCGGGTAATATTCTTGTCAGGCAACGTGGTAGTAAATTCCATGCAGGCAATAATGTTGGTGTGGGTACTGACTATACTTTATTTGCTTTAATTGAGGGTGTGGTGACTTTTGAAAGAAAAGGTAAAAGTCGGAAAAAAGTGAGCGTTTATCCAGTAACTCAAGAAGCTAATGTCGCAATTGCTGAAGCTTAAATAGTTTGGATAAGTGTCAAGTCATACCCACGCATCGGCGACACTATTTTTAAGGGGTTGCACATTATGGAATGATATTGCCAAAAATTAGTTTAGACTTTGACTAAAAATAACCATTAATTAATCATTCTGGCAATTGATTAATCCACAATCCAATTCAATCAAAAATCTCAAATCATT
>NZ_JAAHGK010000431.1:0-5481 GCF_010672505.1 Okeania sp. SIO2B9
TGGAAAATAATCTAATTATAGTTTCTGGTAAAGCGGGAGTAGGTAAATCTCGACTTGTTTTACCAGAAACTATAATTAGATTATTTTCCTCAAGTAGTTGTAATATTTCATTTATTTCGTCTTCTCGAAAGTAAAACTTTGTATCTAGAGGAGCAACATTTGTTCTTTCATTATAAGTAGTAATAAACTCATCAATATCAACTATTTGAAGAGTATCTACCTTAACTTCAAGATATCTTTTAGCAATACCAGAATAATTTTCGAGGTCTAAAGAAATAGAGTCAATACCATATATATCAAGCTCAACTCCATACTTCTGACATTCCTTTTTTAGAGAATTTTCTTCTTTTGTATCCAGAGTAGAATTATGGCATAAAACAATCTTTTCTATTTTTGTTATTGATATTCCAGTTTTTTCCTCATTAAAACAGTTGTGGAGGTCTGTCTCTAATTTTTTGTAAAGTTTTTGCTTCTTATCCCTTTTAGGGTTTGTTGTTGTATGCTCTCCCAAAATATACTTTCCATTTTCCAGAATAATTAAAGTATCTGGAGTTCCTTTTATTGATTTATCAGCTCCAATTACAGACCCTAATGATTTAATTTGGTGAAGCTGTTTAATTTTTTTATTAAGGTAAGCATCAGCAAGTTTTTGGAATGTAGCACCGTCTAATTCTTTAAGTTTATTTTGAATCTCATTAATTTTTGACATAGTAATTCTATACAGATAAAAATAATATATTATTTGTCAACCTAAAAGTAGCGATCGCCTCTCTCTATTCTCTCTATTTTAGCAATTAAATTTTTACTCTCAAGTGTCAAAAAGTAATATATGGACTTCCTTTTCTTATTTTTTTACTTCCCGATACAGACCCTAATGATTTAATTTACTTAACTTGTTCAATCTTTTTTGAAGGTAAACATCAGCAATTTTTTGAAACTCACCACTACTTAATTATTTGAGTTTATTTTGAAGTGTGATTAATTTTTTCAATAGTAATTTTATAGAGATAAAAATAATATCTTATTCACACACTTGAAAGTAGCGATCGCTTCTCTCTATTCTCTCTATTTTAGCAATACAGATAAAAATAATTATTCTTTCTCAACTTGAAAGTAGCGATCGCTTCTCTCTATTCTGTCTATTTTAGCAATTAAATTTTTACTCTCAAGTGCCAACTGGAGTTCATTTTCTGATTTTTTTTAGTTCCCGATACAGACCTTAATGATTTAAGCAACTTAACCTGTACAATTTTTTTTGAAGGTAAACATCAGCAAATTTTTGAAACTCACCACCACTTAATTCTTTGAGTTTATTTTGAATTTCATTAATTTTTGACATAGTAATTCTATAGAGATGAAAATAATATCTTCTTCCTCAACTTGAAAGTAGCGATCGCTTCTCTCTATTCTGTCTATTTTAGCAATTAAATTTTTACTCTCAAGTGCCAACTGGAGTTCATTTTCTGATTTTTTTTAGTTCCCGATACAGACCCTAATGATTTAAGCAACTTAACCTGTTCAATTTTTTTATAAAGGTAAACATCAGCCAATTTTTGGAACTCATCACTACTTAATTCTTTGAGTTTATTTTGAAGTGTGATTAATTTTTTCCATAGTAATTTTGTAGAGATAAAAATAATATCTTCTTACTCAACTTCAAACTAGCGATCGCTTCTCTCTATTTTAGCAATACAGATAAAAATAATTATTCTTTTTCAACTTAAAAATAGCGATCGCCCTTCTCTCCTATCTCTATTTTATCTGAAATCTAGTTATACCATTATCCCACTCTCTACTTCCATTCAACCCAGACAAAAAATGTCGGTATATCCCCAGATAATTCCCACTCTTATTCTTCCTTTCTTATTTCTCTTTTCTCCTGAATAATACGATAACTAACTATCCAGAATATTTTGTAAAAGTTTGCCCCTATAAATGTAGCTGAAAACTATAGCAGTCGAAGGAAAAGGCGTGGAAATATCAAAAGCTTAAAACTCAGACAACACAAAATTTTTTCTTCTGTCCTAGATAACTAAAGCCTTCTTCCCTCGTCTTTCTACTAACTTCAGACAATAAAAAAGAGCTAGAGATACTTACACAAATAAAACATCCCTAACTCTTAGTTTTTTCCACTTATATTTTATAAATTTATCCTTTTCTTTTGGGTTTAATAACCCATAATAACTCGCGGTTTTTACAATTGGTTGAGGTTTAAATCCCTTCCACTTTTTCCAATTTCAGTCTTTCTTTATTCTTCCTTCTTCCTTCTTCTTTCTTCCTTCTTCTCACGTTTCAGAAGCAGAAGATTGACTGAGAAAAGGAGTCAAATAAGCAACCAAAGCACCAATCAGAAAAGCTGCAACATTACGAGTCAATGGCAACCAATCTGAAGTTCTCGTCACTACTGGACCAATCCCAAAAGCAATAAACAAAATTCCCCACAATGGAGAAAATATTAACGCCCACTGCCAAGAAAAAGCTTGATCCGGTTTCCGGGGTTGAGCTGCAAAACCACAAATTACTCCACCAAGAGCTGATGTAATTAAAGTTAAAATCCATTGCTCTCTTGGTAAACCAGGGACAACGTTACAACCACCTTGACGTAAACAAGTTTTGATAGATTCTAATGATTGGATAATAGATTGGTCTTCACCTTGGTCTCGCACAAAAAATTGATTACCGTAGCGAGTTTGTAACTCTACCCAAAATGTCCGAGGTAGAAATTCATAGAGAGCGCGACCCACATTAAAGTTCAAGATATTACCACCACGGGAGTCCGCTACTAACAAAACACTCTTATTATCAAGTTCCCAAAAATCTTTAACTGCTCTACCAGGAGTACGGTCAAATTGAGTCAAAACCCTCAATTTCCAGCCAGTTTCAGTTTCAAATTGCTCTAAATCTTTAGCTAATATATCTTCTTGAATGTCCGTTAAAGTTCTTGCTAAGTCAATAATTGGTGTTTGCTCTTCCGGGAGTAACTGAGGATTATCATAAGCATTGGCAACTCGAGGAGTTAGAGCAAAAATTGATAATGTCGCGAAAACTCCTACAATTAATACAGAAATTTTTTTTAAAAAGTTTTTTTTCATCTTATCTTTAGTTTTAAACTCAAAAGTGGACAGTAAATGCTTGTATTAAAAAAGGGTTCAGAAAAATCTCATATTTCTTTACATTTATTTACTTTAACTCACATTTATATAAAATGCGCAGCCAATGTTAATATTGTTGAAACTTTTGACTGAATAATACTGACTATTGGTAATACAAATAAGAATATAATTATGTATTAAAGATCACTATTTCTATTTTTTATTAAAATAATATGGGTCTAAAACCCAGCCTTTTAAGGGGAAATATTTTTGTAGAGTTGCTCAAATCCCCGTTATAAAAATAACTTCTGATTTCTGACTTCTGACTTCTGACTTCTGACTTCGTTAAGCTCACCTACTTAACATTAGAGTTAAGTAGGGCTTGCTGATTAAATATCAAAGCATTGACTGATATTGGTTTTAGCATTTTTTTGTCTAAAAAAATGCCAGCTTTTCAGCCTAAAGAGCTGCATAAAGCTAGTATTTTGGGACGATTATGGCAGAACAATCTGGGGACAATTTTTCCGACTACCTCCTCTATAATTCCCATTTCTCCTGTCTCCTGTCTCCTGTCTCCTGTCTCCTGTCTCCTAGCCCTACTAAAAGATTTATTCAGCAAACCCTAAGTAGCAGAAGTCTAAATTTAACTCAACCAACTTGCGGCCAAAGCAATTGCTAAAGCATCAGCAGCATCATCTGGTTTAGGAATCTCATCTAAATCTAATTCTCTTGCTACTGCTTGTTGCACATCAGACTTATCTGCATTGCCATAACTTGTTAGTGCTTTTTTAATTTGTGCAGGCGTAAACTCTATTAATGGAATTCCATGTTGGGCTAATACTAACATTAAAATTCCTCTAGCTTGAGCAACTAAAATTGTACTGCTCATGCGATAAAAAAATAGTTTCTCTGTAGCTGCTAAGTCTGGTTTAAAGGTATTAAATATCGTATGTAAATCTTCATAAATTGTGATTAAACGCTCGCCCATTTCTTGTTTTTTTGTAGTTTTAATCACCCCAAAATCAACCAGAGAAGTAGAGTCTATCTTGTCTGTTTTTGAATTATAAATACACTTAATTAACCCAAATCCTAATACTGCCAAACCCGGGTCTAATCCAAGAATTAATTTTTCCAATTTTAGACTTTTGATTCTTATAGTAAATTTGCTGGTTGTAGGGAATCTGATAAAATTATAAGCTCTTATCAAATATTACTTTTTGTCAGTTTTTCCGCTGTATAAGGAACACCAAAATTCCGAACATGAGTAGTAGTTTTAAAAGGAAGATGTCCGTAAGGGGCTGAAATTTTATATCCAATATTTTTATATCTATTATCCTTATCACCCCACCCTACTTGCTTGATAAAAATGTCAGCGATGTAGCTGCCGCTAGGCTCCGCCAACGCGACATCAAAAATCCCTGGTTTACCTCCTAATTTTATCCAAATCTGTTTTTGAATGCTAAATCCAAATTTGCCGTTACTATAGTTAATCCACAATTGATTAATTTTATTTAAGTCTTTACAGGGGATATTTTTGATATCTTCTCAATCAAATCGATACTGTTTTTCTCGCCCTACTAATGAAAGTAATATTCTTAGTGTTTCTTCGTCTGCTTCTTTAAATTTATCAGATGACAAGAAGTTTTCCAAAGCTGTGTAATCTATTTGTTTATCTATTGGAGGACGAGAAGTTATCCAAAAATTTATATTGGGGGATAAAGATACAAATTACAACAACAAATATGAATATACCAGTTCCTATCAATAATCCATTAGCTTCTCCTGTATAAAAATTTTTAACATAATTTTGAGAAATAGGTTTTGCACCTGGAATATGTAAGGTAGAAATTTGAGATATAATTGCTTGAAAAACCTGAGACATTTGAGAAATAATACTCTGAGGTCAAAGCTGAAGTAATCTCAACCATTCTTTCACGGTTTGCAGGCGGTCTTCATGTCAAATTTCTATTCCTTTTATAATGGCATAATTGACGCGATCGCTGATTTTTTTATTAATTTGTTTTGGTTCTACTAATAGGTAATAGCTCATATTTAGCTTGTTTTCCCGTCAGTTTAAAAACCAATTTTTATAGCCATTTACTGCGAAGTTGCTGTCAGTAAATGGCTATAAAAAGCATTAATAGCCATAGCCATATTTTAACAACTAAATTTTCGTTTTGTCAGCAGGACTATGCTGAAGGCTAATATGAAATCCGGTTAAACAGTTCTCATTACAACCGAAGAGAAGCAATCTTGCCCCACATGAGATTGCTTCCTTCCACTCCGTTCCAGTCGTAATGACGATTCCGCTCTGTCACACCCTTTCCCTGGACGCCGTGAACGTGGCCTTCACCCGTGTGGCTCCGACCGCGGTTCGCGTGCAGTGCAC
>NZ_JAAHGK010000432.1:0-5480 GCF_010672505.1 Okeania sp. SIO2B9
TCTTCTAAACGATTGAGTAAACCAGAATTTGTTAAGAAAGCTGATGCTAAATTTGTAGAGGAAACAAAGAATAATTTAGCCGAGGCAGAAAAACAGGCAGAAATATTACGCGATCGCCTGGTTAAGTTAAAGTCAAATTAAGTTTATTTGGTTGGGTTTAGTTGTTGCTAACCCAACCTTTTATTTTCACAATAAAGAAAACAAAATACTTATCAGTATAAAGATATTTATATAATCATATTTTGAGTTTTTTTGAACTAGAAAGATAGTTAAGGCAGATTTAGAACAAGCTTTAGGACAATATATTCTATATAATGATATATCGAGACTTACCGAACCAGAAAGAGAGTTATATCTGGCTCTTCCATTAACTGCTTTTACAGACCTTTTTGAAGGAGAAAAATATGGTCAAATACTATTGGATAATCACCGATTAAAACTAATTATTTTTAATTTACAAACAGAGGATATTGTCAGATGGATACCATAGAAAACTATCGTCAAATAATTAAACAACTATTGACAGAATATGCTGAAATACCAACTACTGAAAGTGGGATAGAAAATCAAACAATTTTTGACTCAGAAAATGATAGATATATGTTAATTTCTTTAGGTTGGTCTCAAGAAAAGCGAATTCATTACTGTATAATTCATATTGATATTATCGCAGGTAAAATTTGGATTCAAGCCAATAATACTGACTGTTTAATAGCAGAAGAATTAGTTGCTGCTGGAATTCCTGCAAAATCAATTGTTTTAGGAATGCAGCCTCCAGAAGTCAGACCTTATACAGCTTATGGAGTAGGAACAGAAGATAGCGATCGCCTACTTCAGTTAAAGTCAAATTAGGCATATCTGTAGGGGCGAATGGTATTCGCCCTCCCTATTTTTCTTTGCAACTCCATCCAGACTTATCCGTAATTTCATTCTGTAAAATTTCCTCAAAATTGGTAGCTAAATCTGGAGAAGCTGAAAACAGACCAATCAAACCATCTGCTTCTGAATTTATATTTTTAGAAGTAGATTCTAAGTTAGAATCTTGTTGGAAATTGCCAGATTTTATGGAGAAATTATTAATATGATTCCTGAAGAACCAATTCATCGTTTTATCAATCATAGAGCAGTTAAATACTTACGTTATATTTTAGGAAATCTGGCAGAAGTAATGGAAGCACATCCTGTTACTTTAGTTGACTCTGAACCAGAACCTGATATTGCCATTGTTCGTTCTCCCGATACATTATATTTAGACCGTCATCCTTATAGCGAAGATATTTACTGCATTATTGAGATTGCTGATAGTACATTGCAAAAAGATTTAGGAACTAAAAAGAAATTATATGCAAATTCAGGAATAGAAGAATATTGGGTAATTGATGTTGCTAAAAAAAATTTAAAAGTATTTCGTAATTTGATGAATAATGAATATCAAATTGAACAAAACTATCAAGATGGAGTTATTTTTTTCATTGCATTTCCTTCAGTAGAAATTTCAGTCCAAAAAATAATTGGAATTGATGAAAGGGATTAAGTGGGGTGTGTGACGGTATCCTTACCATTAATATTTTTTTTGATTAATTGATGTTGGATAATAATTGTATTTACAGGACTTACGCAAATTAACGTTGAAAACGCCATATGTAGGGGCAAATGGCATTCGCCCTCAGTAGATTTAGTGTCCGTGCATAAGTCGTGATTTAATTAATTTAAGACAAGTGATCGCTCTTTAACAACAACTGCTGCTGGTAGAGCGATCGCCTCTACCGTACTTCTAATTCAACTGGTCTGGATCGATACCCAACTCCCGCAAACGCGCCGCTAAATTTTCAGCTCTTTGTTCCGCTTGCTGCCGCTGAACTTCCGCCTCCAGTCGCCCTTGTCGCTCTTGCTGTAGCTCAAATTCGGCTTCCTGTCGCGCTTCTTCGGAAGTTAAATATCGGTTTCCTTGTTCGTCATACCAATACAACCATTCTCTGGTAACTCCTTGAAATGTTCCTACTTCTGTACCAATACCCAGACCTATTTCTGGCATCCACATGGGGTTGTCTTCTTGTAGTTCATATTTCCCTTCTCCATTGAGACGGTATAGAGTTAATTTGGGTTTGCGTACCCGTAGGGGAGCGTAAATTACATAGTACAACACTCCGTATTGAGCATATTTTCTTTTTTTCTCCTTATATTCACCTCCCGGAGTTTTCGATACTACTTCTAATGCAAAGGAAGGTATTACCCCATTTTCTTCCCAGGTGACATAACTTAAGCGCAAGTTTTCATGTTTAACGCGCTCTACTCCCAGACATAAAAAACCATCTGGTGCAATAGCTTTTTCGTCGGGAGAATAATACCATCCCATATCAATACCAAAAAACCAATCGTTACGGTTTGCCCAAATGTAGGCCAGAATAGATTTTAATAAGTGAGCAATTAAGTCTTGTACTTCGCTATCCACTGGTTTACCGTCTTGATATGGTAATTCTTCCATGGTGGGAAGACGCTTTTGGGTTTGAGAATCTGATGTTAGCATTGTATTGTTTGTTTGTTTTCATTAATTGATGCTTGAAATGGCTTGTATTTCAGTAGTTTAGCATAAGCGATCACTTTTCGATAACAACACAATAAGTTGATATCTGTATGGAGTAGAACACTTTGTAGGTTGGGTTGAGGAACGAAACCCAACAATAATTTTGTATACCCAACAATAAGTTTGTATACCCAACAATAATTTTGTATACCCAACAATGAAGTTTGTATACCCAACAATGAAGTTTGTATACCCAACAATGAAGTTTGTATACCCAACAATGAAGTTTGTATCTGTTGGGTTGCGCTACCGCTTAACCCAACCTACTACGGTATTATAAGTGATTAGTTGAGGAACGAAACCCAACAATAAGTTTGTGTACTCAACAATGAAGTTTGTATCTGTTGGGTTGCGCTACCGCTTAACCCAACCTACGGTATTAATTTAATGTTCTACTTCTAGAAGTCCCCCAATTTTGGGGGATTTAGGGGGCTGCGCACAGCGCTATAGTTCTACTGCTCCTAATGCCGTCAGACTTGCTTTTTGGATATCGCTTAATCCTTTGACTCCCCTAATGTTGGCGTTTTCATAAGGTCTGGGTACTCTCAGGGTTTTGATGCACTCTCCTGTTTTGATGTTCCACAGTTTTATTGTTTCGTCGGCGCTACTACTGGCAATAATTTCACCGTTGGGGTGGAATGCTACTGCTAATACCCAACTCTCATGTCCGCTAAAGGTGGCGTATGCTTGGTGGGTGTTGACATCCCACAAACAGACGGTGTAGTTGTTTCCTCCACTTGCTAATATTTGACTGTCTGGACTGAAGGCGATTTTATAACTCCAGATTTGTTGCCCCTCAAAAATAGCGAGACATTCCTGGGTGCTGACATCCCACAGGCGCACGGTTTGGTCATACCCTCTAGCTGCTAAAAGCTTGCCATCAGGGCTGAATGCAACTGAGTGTATATCGCCTTTATGACCTTGGAAACTGGCACATTTTTCATTCGTAGCAACATCCCACAGTTGAACAGCATAATTGATTCCCGCAGTAGCTATTTTCTTACCATCAGGACTGAAAGCAACTGCAAAAGTTTTTCTAGTATGGTGCTTAGGGAAAGTTTTCAGGTACTGCTTGGTCTTAACATTCCATAATCTGACATAGCGATCGTCTCCTGCACTAACTAATAAACTATTGTCAGGACTAAAAGCAACAGAATACACTTGGTCTATATGTCCGTGCAAAGTTCCTAAACATTCATTGGTATTAACATTCCATAACTTAACTGTCCGATCGAAACTTCCACTAGCTAGAGTTTGACCATCAGGACTAAAAGTAACTGACTGGACACGCTCCTGATGTTCCCGCAAAGTTACCATTACCTCTCCTGTTTCTACATTCCAGAGTCTCACATTATGATCGTCGCTACCACTAGCTAAAGTTTTGCCATCGGGACTAAAAGCGATGGAGCGAATCCAATTATCCCAACCTGCTAAAGTTACTTGGGGTTTGACATCATGAATATTCTCAAGATTCCATATTTTCACCTTTTTATCACTACCACTACTGACTAAAGTCTTGCCATCAGGACTAAAAGCTACCTCTTTTACCCAAGAAGTATGTCCTAGCAAAGTTTTCAGGAGTTGCGGATAATTAGTATGACTAACATCCCACAATTTTGCAGAAAGATCGCCACTTACGCTAGCAAGTATTTTTCCATCTGGGGAAAAAGCCAGCCCTCTGACTTCATTATCATGCGCACGTATAGTAACTGGGTTAGAGATATGATGAAGATCTGCAATATCCCACAGTTTGATAGTAAAGTCAACACTACCACTTGCCAAGATTTTACCATCAGGTTTAAAAGCAAGAGAGCGGAGTGCATCTTTATGTCCTGACAAAGTAGCTAAACATTCACCGTTAGCAACACTCCATAGCCTGATATTTGTGTCTTTACCACCAGTTGCCAAAATTTCTCCACTTGGACTAAAAGTAATTCTACTGAACCAATTTGGGTCTCCTTGTAAAGTTACCAGACATTTGCCATTACTAAGATCCCATAATTGTGGTGTAGCGCCTATGCTAGTAGTAGCTAAGGTTTCAATATTCGGACTCAAAGCAATAGCTTTGAAAAAATTAGGAGCTATAGATAAGCTTTTCAAACATTTACTACTTGTCAAATTCCAAAATTTTACTGTTTTGTAAGAACTAGCACTAACAAGAGTTTGACCGTCAGCAGCAAATTTTATAGCTCTGACTATATGGGTGTGACCTTCCCAAGTCCTGAGTTTTTTACCATCAGCAACTTGCCACAGATGAATTTTGCCAGACTCATCACCTGCTGCCAATAACTTACTATCGGGAGTAAAAGCAAAACACCTGACTGTATTCATATATTCCCTAAAAATACAATCAGCCAAATTTGCCTCAGCAAAATTAACATCCTGCAAACTAGCACAAATAAAGTCAGCTCCCAAAATAACAGACCTACTCAGATCGGAACCTGCCAAACCAAACTTATCAGTCTTCACCAACAAAGTCGCTGCATTCCCACCAACATAACCAACCTCTGCCTCAGTTTTTCCCCTCGTCTCCTCCACAACTTCCCGCAACCTACCACAAACATTCTGCTTTTCCTCCTTCCCTTCCCCTAGACGCAACATCGGCAATAACAAATCCAAAACCGCCTTTGTCAACGGCATTTCTCCCAAAGTCGAACGTAAATTTTCCAGACATTCCCGAGAAAAACTCTTCAGAGGAGGAATAGAAATAACCCCTCCCTTAGCATCCACCTCCCGACGGAAATATTCAGACCAAGTACAATTTTCACCCATTGCCTCCAAATTAACATGAGACTGCATCCGCGCCACCTCCACAAAATCATCAACCAATACCCCCAACTCCGCAGCAAACTTATAAGCAACAAAAAATTCCAACATGGAACGATGAGCAGGAGAA
>NZ_JAAHGK010000433.1:0-5468 GCF_010672505.1 Okeania sp. SIO2B9
TAGCTAATTTGGGCAAAATCTTCACCATCATCAGTGTTGGGAGTATTATTAGGCTCTAATATAGACCAATTTGCATAACTATTATTAACAACTGAACCTTGAGGTGCAGCACTACCTTGCCAAAACTGCATTCCTGCTTCTGGACCTGTAACCCATTTCCATACTCCCTCTTCGCTAGCATCACTTGCACCGATCCATCCTTCACTAACTTGATCTAAATCATTAGTAGCAATAGAATTAACAAAATCACTTTCTGCTGCTGAAGTGATGGTTACTAGATAACCTTGAAAACCATTAAAGTATTTATTTTCTGCTGCAATTTTTGCTTCTTGCCAAGTCAACCTTTCTGGGACAGATACATATTCATAATAATGTCCTGTATCTGAAAAAAAAAGAGCTGCTGAAGCTGTTTTGCTAATTCCTAAGCTGATTAAAATTGCACCAATAGTAGCAAAAGATAATTTTTTGATCATGGTATTTACAACTAATCTACAAAAATAAGTAGGTGGCCATAAAGCAATCCCAATCGGGTTTTCACTGTTCTGAATCTTCATCACTATATGGATAATTAAACCTACCTGCTTAATCATTACATTTTTATTTAATGATCGTAAGTAACTTTACGAATGTTTCATAAAAATGTTAAACTTGTAAGTAATTTTACATAAATCAACCAAACTATGAAAAGAGAAGTAAATACTAATAATATAGTAGTGCATCAAGAAAGTGTGGGGATGTTAACGAAGTCAGAAGTCAGAAGTTATTTTTGTAACGGGGATTTGAGCAAACCTCCAAAAACCCGATCGCCAGTTAAGGCGGGGTTGCGCGACCCAATTATTTTGATAAGATGAATATGGTCCCTAAATCATGGAAATAATTATGGGATGTCCTCTATTTGGTCATCACAAACCCCCATTAATAAAGATATAAAATGATTTCTCTAGGGTTCCCTCTACCTTGTTTATTCAACTATTCCTGAGCAACCTCATCCTCTGAACTTTTCGGAAAATTTCCCTGCTGATAAGCGGTAATTTGCTCGTCACTCAACAAGTCCATAAAATCTGCTAACTCACTATAAGTAACACATCGAACTTCTGGTAAACCACAGACAGACTCAGCAAACCGAAACATTGCGTTCCAGTAAGCACCGTTATTCCAAGCTGAAAAATGATGCCCAATATCTATAGGAGCGCGGTTGCCATTATAGTTGTTCTGGAAATACTTCATGTAAGTTTTCAGAGTATCCTCCTCATAACGTTTCGCATTACGAGGGTTTGGTTTTGCCTTAGAATGCAAATAATAAAAGTTATAATCCATTGACAGAACATTTTTTCCACGAGAATTAGTCAGACTAGCTAACGGAAAGTTCCAAATACCATTTTCCTTTCGCGGCCAATAGTTAGATAATGCTACTTTGCTGGTGTCATAGCGGAAACCATTTTTGGCTAAAACTTTATACAAACCCGGACTTCGAGCTAATAGTGGTGCGCGAAAACCTTCGATGGCAGTGCGATCAAATACTAGAGAACCTGGCAATTCATTAATTTTATGCGCTCCAAAGAAAAATTGCTCGAAATATTTAAACTCTTCGCTCCAGTCTTTCTCACTCCATTTGCTACCATCAAAATGACCCACTGCATGAGACCCGATCTCGTGACCTTCTTGATAAGCGAGGTTAACCTGTTCGAGTCTCAGAGCAATATCTTCCGCTGTATCACCCCAACCAATATCCGACCGACCTTTTCCTTTCCCACCGGGAGCATCGTAAAGTTTTCGTTTGTCTTTGCTGACAAAATATACTGCACTGACAAAATAAGTGAACCGCAGGTTAATACCTTTTTTCTCCATTTCTTGGGCAAAGTTGCGCGATCTTTTCCAAGCGTCTAGGGAACTGGAACCATCAAAAGCTAACATCACAAATTGGGGCGGTTTATCTATTTTGCTAACTATACCTTCATCTTGCATCAATTTGTAGAGGAAACGTGCATTCCAAAGGTTCAACTGACAGCTATTTCCACCGTTAGCTTTGACACAAGCAGTGATTAATTCTTGAGGAAAAGGACCCATGACTTGGTTATTTTCGACGCAATAACCGATAATTTTGTTGAGGGTAGCTCCCTCCGGACATCTTCTGTTTCCATAAGCTTGGAGAAATAATTTTTCTGACCATTGGTTACTATTGCAACTGCCACCACCTCCCCATTCTCGACATTTTTTAATCATTGTTTTAGTGAATGGTCCAAGAGCGTATTCGCCGTTAGTATAGAAGTATCCACCTTTGTCGTTAATGGGCTTTTTTTCAAACTTTAATGTCTCTAATTTAGAATTGTTAGTGGGTGTAGGGTTGTCGGAAATATTTGATGTGTTGCTACAGGCAGATATTAAGATTAAAATACTGTAGATAAAAAGGCTATGGTATGATTTTTGTTTTTTTAGCACTTTGATATTTTTCACTCCTCTAATGTAAGCATTAAGCGGTCAGCTATCAGCTATTAGCTTTATAGAATTAAAAGTATGAGTAATAGATACCCTACTTATTCTTTCTACCAAATTTCCAATCTTCTCCACCGGGTAATAAAGTCAAATTATCGTCAATAACAGCTAACAAATCATTAGAAGAATAACTGTAAGTTAAGGCTAAAAAACTCTTAGCAGTTGTGATTACAGAATTTATATCCACCATTTCCTCCAGTTGAAACGGACTGTAAGCACCATTTTCAACCTCCACGCTAGCATCACCAATAGCAAATTCAATCGCCTCTTCTAATATCTCATCCCATTCTTCTTCTTTAATGTAATAAGAAGTTTTATTTTCCTTTAAATTTAAGCTTTTAATTTTTCTAATTGAAGCCCGAATTGATGCTGCCCAGGAATTAGTTAATCGTTTTTCCACCTGATTTTTCATTAAGTGAATTAACACCACAGTTAAATAATAATCTATCTTGAAAAGTATGTCTTTTTTACTCATGGCATCCAGTTCGTCAATAATTGCTAAGGCATCGTGATTTCTACCTTCCATAATGCAAGTCCTTAAATCAATTAACTCTTGAGTTGTCATTAGTTATTTTTCTCCTAAAATTAACAATTAAAGATGCTACTTATTTCTTCTGCCAAACTTCCAATCTTCCCCACCTGGTAATAATGCTAAATTATCGTCAATAACAGCTAACAAATCTTTAGCAGAACAACTGTAAGTTAAGGCTAAAAAACTCTTAGCAGTTGCGATTACAGAATTTTTATCTACCATTTCCTCCAGTTTAAATGGACTGTAAGCGCCATTTTCTACCTCCGTGCTTGCATCACGAATAGCACGTTCTATAGCATTTTCTAACATCTCCTCCCATTCATTTTCTTTGATAAAATAAGAAGTTTGATTTGGCTTCAAATTTAAGTCTTGAATTTCAATAATTGCATTGCGGACGGACGCTGCCCAGGAATTAGTTAAACGTCCTTCTACCTGATTTTTAATTAAGTGAATTAACATCACAATTAAATAGGATTTGATTTTTCTGATGATGTCTTTTTTACTCATGGCATCCAGTTCGTCAACAATTGCTAAGGCATCGTGATTTCTACCTTCCATAATGCAAGTCCTTAAATCAATTAATTCTTGAGTTGTCATCAGTTATTTTCCTATAAATTATTGGTGCTTAAAAGGGGAGTATGGGAGTATTTTGTAGCATGGGAAAAATTAAATACACAGCTCTAACAGAAGTAAATAACAAATCGGCGAAGTATCCGAAACAACTATCATAACCTCTTTGATTTTCCCTCTTTTTCTAGTTGTTTGTGGGTTTGGCGATCGCTGATAAAATCCTCTTCATCGTAATCTAAATCTACTCCTTTAGACTTAAGAAATTTATCTGCTTCTAAAGGGGTTGAAAATTCCAATAATTCTCGCAATTCACCGCTACTAATAGAACCTTCGCGATAAGCTTATACCACAATTATTTCGATTAGCTTACGTTCTAAATTTCCCCATTTTTCCTTTAGGAAAGAGGCAAGTTCGTCTGGTAAGAAAATCTGAATTTGCTGCATGAGTATTTCCTCTAGTTATTAACTTATCATATCATAAATGATGACTGGTAACTGATAACTGAAATGGTGTTATTCTCAAGAAATTTTCTGGTATAATACCAGCAACAGTCTCAAATAGTAACAGGAAATTATCTATGTCTCTGACAGTTGCAGACTTGGAAAAAGTCCAAAAACAACTAACAGAAACTCATCAATAAACCCGGTTTATATATAAAAACTACCCTCAGTATTTCTTTATTTATGCCAGCTAGAGATGCTTACCATAACAACTTAATTAATGCTTTAGTCAAAGATAATTGGAGCATAACTGATGACCCTTACGTTATCAAGTGGGGTCCCATTTCAGTTATCAGTTATCAGTTATCAGTATCTCTGGCACTCAGCATCGGGATTGAAAGACTAAAGCTGATTTTTTTCATTCCCTTGAAAGGAGAAACTTTAGACCTTGTTTTTTAGGAAAAATAGCAGTAGAATTGAAAAGTTTTGCAAGTCCTTCCCCAATGAACGATCTAGAAAATGCGGTTGGTCAGTATATCGTTTACCACGATGTACTCAAAAAAACAAACCCAGAAAGAATCCTCTACTTAGCAGTAGATGAAGAAGCTTATGAGGGTATATTTAGCGAACCCATCGGCAAACTAATGCTAGAAAACCAACGCTTAAATTTAGTAGCTTTCCACAAATTAGAGGAGGTAATTATTGAATGGATACCATCAGTAAATATCAACAAATAATCGAGAAAATAATCGGCGAATACGCTAAATTGCGCTATTCTGATAGCGAAGTAGAAAGAAAAACGGTTTTTGACCGAGAACAAAACCATTATCTATTAATGATTGTGGGAGTAGAAGGTCATAAAATGGTTCATGGTTGCATAGTTCATCTGGAAATTAGAGAGGATAAAATTTGGATTCATCGCGACGGAATTGAAGATGGTATAGCAGGAGAATTGTTAGCAGAAGGGGTTCCTAAAGACAAAATTGTTTTAGGATTTTATACTCCCGAAAAACGTAAGATAACCGATTTTGCAGTTTGTTAATTTGAAGAGCGTTTTCGCTGGTGCAAATTCCGGTAGTAGACTGATACAACTAATGGGTGTACATTAGGGGTGGTTTATATAAACCTTAGAGTAAGCATTAAAATTCTAGCTAAAACCCGCCCCCTACTATTACACCGTTTTAGATGTGTCAGTCCATTACAATTTTTGCTGATAACTGATACCTGAAATTATGATTTCCCAAGAAAAAAAAGAACCTAAAATTAATCACATCCTTACCCTAACTATTCTATGGTTATTGGGAGCGGTGAGCGATCGCCTCTGGTTTGCTTTTGATAAGTCTGTACCTGCTTGGGATCAAGCTGACTATCTCACGGGTTCCCTGACTTACTGGCGTGCTTTTCAAAATGTGCAACTGTTTTCTGGGGAATGG
>NZ_JAAHGK010000434.1:0-5468 GCF_010672505.1 Okeania sp. SIO2B9
TACGAAACTTTATGAGCATTACCAATAGGAAATCTTGCAGATAAATCAAGATAAAAATGCACCCAATTATTATAAAAAAATCCTTGATTTTCTGGATTAAATATTTTTTGACAAATATAACTAGATTTATTGATAACAAAATCAAAGTAAATATCAGATCATTTATAATTACTTTTTTCCAGCTACTTATTATTTTCCTAAATACTACGAATTATACTCATAAAAAAATTAATTTTTTATTGTATTATTAATCATGTTAAAATTTTTATTAAAATCAGAGTAATTCTTTATCAAAACTTTTCACAATAGTATAATTACGATTTATCACTTTTTGTATTGAGATAGATACCATGCTGTAAAAATCTCAACTATGACTACTAAAAATCAGAATATTTAGGAGTATTAACCCATTGCGTATTATCATCCAAGGTTGGCGTTTTTTACCCCATTCTTATGCGATCGTAAATCAATTCCAACTACTAGAAATGCTGAACCGAAAGCATCTACAAATTTATCATCAGGATATGCCTTACATTAGCAAAAATTGGCAACCCGTCACAGGTTTATTTCCTCCTGATGCAGAAATAGCATTACGCAACATCCCCAAACCATCTCCTCAAAAAACTGCTGATGCCACATTACGAATATATGCTCCCTTTAATCTCAGTTTCTCCACAAGCAAACGAACAGCAGTTTTTGCCTGCACCGAATGGGGTATTGTTAGTAAATCTATTGTTAACGGAATGGGTGTAAAATCTTTTGCAGAAGCTCATGCTCAAGGAGATGCAATTATTATTACCCCCTCCCACTGGTCAAAAGATGGGTTTATTCGTAGTGGTGCTCAAGAAAGTCGTGTTGCTGTTGTCCCTCTTGGTGTCAACCCTGATATTTATCATCCTTTACCAACTTCTCAGAGAACTATTCTCCGCCAAAAGTTGGGCATTAATAACTATTTTGTGTTTCTCAATATTGGGGTGATGTGCAATAGTAGTCAAGGAGTGGGACGTTTACTCAAAGCATTTGCCATCATTGTTGAGCGCTATCCAGATACTAAACTTATCCTTAAAGGTAGGGATGCTATTTTTCCTTCTAAAGATTCTATTCTCAAAGCTAGCAAACTTGCACTCACTAATACACAGATAGAAAAAGTGAAGTCTAGAATTATCTATGTTGGCGAAACTCTTTCATTTTTTGAACTCGCTCAACTTTATCAAGTTGCTGATGCTTATGTTTCTCCCTATTTAGCTGAAGGTTTTAATTTGCCAGTATTGGAAGCAACAGCTTGTGGTTTGCCTGTAATATGTACAAAAGGTGGCCCGACAGATGATTTTACTAACTCTGATTTTGCTTTAAAAATTGATAGTAAACTCCAGACTAATTATACAAGGGATGGAGATACTCTCTGGTGTGTAGTACCAGAACAAGAGCATTTGATTGAATTAATGCAAACAGTTATTGAAAAATCTTTATTATTAGACCATGCTCGTCAAACTGGACCGAAATGGGTTCTTCAGCATTTTACTTGGAAGCAAGTTGTGGATCGATTATTAGATGTGCTTATTCCGTCTGTAAAATTTGGTAGACCGACTTTTGAGCCAATTATTCTTTAGAAAAGAGGGAGTAGGGAGTAGGAAGTAGGGAGTAGGGAGTAGGGAGTAGGGAGTAGGGAGTAGGGGGAAATAATTGATATATCTAGTCCAATAATTGATTTTATTTTTTATTATTGGAGATTTCTAGTGGGCAATATTAATTTAGTTTTGAAATGTTAGAGATTTTTGGTGACTTCATTTCTGTTGCGGGTTAGTTTTTGAGAGACAGGAGATAGGGAAATCAGGCAGTTTTCTCTCACCCCTTTCTTGAGTGTGTCCTTATTTCTGGGAAACCTACTAATTACCCACTAGCTTTCGGCCTAACTAAGTCTAAAACTAAGCTCCTATTTCTCAGTATTTGCTCTGTCCATAACTTTTTAGCGTTGAATAAAAAGTCATGCGAATGGGCGAGTTCACCCCAATAACATAATACTACCACATTTTTTTTGATTGTGGGAAGGCAATAGGATTCCATCCTGGGGTTCTGGGTGCTTCACAGGATGATGATTTTAACCAGTAGATAAATCTTCAGTTTACCGAATAATTAAGGTTTAAACCCTCTCCTTTAAAGGAGAAACAATGAATTAATTTTCCTTTTATTCAATCCTCTTCCTTTTAGGGAGAGGTAATTATCAATTATCAATTATCAATTATTGAACCACTAGCTTTTGCCCCAACTCAGTCTAAAACCAAACTCCTATTTCTCAATACTTCTTCCCTAGACAACTTTTTTGCGTTGAATAAAAAGTCATGCTTATGGGCGAGTTCAGCCCAATAACATAATACTACCACATTTTTTTTTGATTGTGGGAATCCTATTGCCTTCCATCCAGGGGTTTTTTGGTGCTTCACAGAATGATGATTTTAACCAGTAGATAAATCTTCAATCATAGAAACTCATAATTAATAGACATCTCTAGAAAATAGGGAGTAGGGAGTAGAGAGTAGGCGGAAAGAATTAATGATTTATGTACGAGAATTAATTTGATTTTTTATTACTGGAGATGTCTAATCAAGTTGCACTTGTTAAGCTGATAACTTTATATTTAATTTTTTATTATCAAACAGGATTGGGTCTAAAACCCCGCCTTTTAAGGCGAAATATTTTTGGAGAGTTGCTCAAATCCCCTACTTCCCCTCCTGGGAGGGGGAGGGGCGAGGGGTGGGTTAACTTCTGACTTCTGACTTCGTTAAAGATACCCTCAATTTTAGAACATGAAAATTGATACTATAATAATTGTACTTCTGGTCAACAATAAACATTAAACTAACTTAACAGGACAATTATGCAATCAACAACAACTCAATCAAATACCTCAAATATGGATCTGCCAAAAAGTGGTTTACCAGTAACAATAATTACAGGTTTTCTTGGTAGTGGTAAAACTACTTTACTGAACCATATATTGCAAAATCAACAGGGTGTAAAAACTGCGGTTTTAGTAAATGAATTTGGAGAAATTGGTATTGATCATGAATTAATTGTTTCTACCGATGGAGATGACACAATGGTCGAACTTAGTAATGGTTGTGTTTGCTGCACTATTAATGAAGATTTAGTTAATGCTGTTCATCAAGTTTTAGACAGACCAGACAAAATTGATTATATAGTTGTAGAAACGACTGGTGTAGCTGACCCATTACCAGTAGCTTTAACTTTTTTAGGTACTGAATTACGAGATATGACTCGCCTAGATTCAATTATTACTTTGGTCGATGCTGCTAACTACAGTCTTGATTTGTTTAATAGTCAGGCAGCACATAGTCAAATTTTTTATAGCGATATTATTTTGTTAAATAAAACTGACCTAGTTGAGGAGAAAAATTTAGACTTATTAGAAGTGAAAATTAGAGATGTTAAAAAAGATGCGAGAATTATGAGGACTAGCCAATCACAAGTAGCTTTGCCGTTGATTCTCAGTGTGGGTTTGTTTGAGTCGGAGAAGTATTTTGAAATAAAAGAAGAAGCTCATAGCCATGACCACGACCATGAACATCATCATCACGACCATGACCACGACCATGAACATCATCATCACGACCATGACCATGACCATGAACATCATCATTACGACCACGACCATGACCATGAACATCATCATCATTCCAACCATTTAGAAAATGATGGTTTTACTTCTATTTCTTTTCAAAGTGATAAACCTCTTTCTCTTAAGAAATTCCAAGATTTTTTGGATAATAAATTGCCTGCAAATATTTTCCGAGCAAAGGGAATTTTGTGGTTTGAAGAAAGTCCTCTACGACATATATTTCATTTGAGTGGTAAGCGGTTTACTATTAATGATGATGAGTGGAAAGGTACTCCTAAAAATCAGTTAGTTTTGATTGGTCAAAATTTAGACCATGATGAGTTGCGATCGCAATTAGAGGACTGTGTTATTTCTTGAAAAGTTAGGAATAAGGAATAAGGTAATAGGTTGGAATTATTTAAATTTCCTACAAACCAAAATATCTTTTTTCTTCTGTTTCTAGGAAGTGCTGTACATTGGATTTTTTCTACGTATAAAAATGATTAGATGGAGGTTAAAAGCAATGTTTCAACATTAGGAATTAGGAGCTAGAGAAATAGAATAGGGGAAAAAGGTGGAAATGTGCCACTATATTCACCATCTACCTATCTCCCTATATTTAAGTACATAAAGTACATAAATAGACATCTCCAATAATAAAAAATTAAATCAATTATCGTACAAAAATTATCAATTATTTCCCCCTCCATACCTCTTCCCTATTCCCTCTTTTCTGGAGATGTCTAATATAAATCTCATAATAATAAAAAATTAAATCAATTATTGCACTCTTATTCATCAATTCTTTGCCTCTATGACCTACGGACGTTGCATGCAACGTCCCGATCGCCTACTCCCTCTTTATTTGGAGATACCTAAAAGATTCCAAATGGGTTCTAGACATTGATTATGCTTAAAGAAAAGAATTAGGAATCGGAAAAATTATGACTCAATATTCACCCCCATCACAATTGAGGCAATGCAAGTAAGGTTTAGTCTATTAAACAAGGGAAGTGGTAGACAAAAGTAAGTATTATCTACTCCTGACTCCTTTCCATTGAAGATTAATTAGGGCTTGCTGAATAAATCTAAAAGTCTTTGCAGATAAAGGTAAGTGCCTTTTTAAGTATCAAAAAGTGCGAGGTTTTAGGTAGTAATGGTTCAATTAGGAGCGGATTTTGGTCAAGATAGGGGCAAAAAAATTCAGGGACTATTCTTCCTACTATCTCCTCTATAATTCCCCTAACTCCTAACTCCTGACTCCTGACTCCTGACTCGGTCCTCCTACCCTCACCCATAAGACTTTTTCAGCAAACCCTAATTAATACAATTTATCTGTAAAAATGCGCTTAATAATTGTTGCTCAGACCTGATTACACTAACTATTCTCATCTTTATATTAAGTGCAAATTTATGGATAAATCTTATAAGTGGTAGTGCCAAATTAATTGCACATATTTGACAAAGGAATATATGCGATAAAAAGCAAATATAGATTTATAACGTTATGAGATTCATGTTTAGATTTAAATCCAGAAAGTAGAAAGCTTCTAGAAAGAAGAAGTCACCATAAGTAATTGTCCTCTAGTTAGAGAATGATACTAATTTCGATTTATTATTGTTCTCTAGTTTCTTCTTTGTCAAAAGAAAAAATTATTTTTAACCTTTAACTTTTTTTGTTATGCGAGTTATTATCCAAAGAGTGAATTTTTCTCAAGTCAAAGTAAATGGAAAAATTGTTGGTAAAATTGGTAAAGGATTAAATTTACTTGTAGGTATTGCAACTACTGATACGGAAGTAGAAATAGATTGGATGGTGCGTAAATGTTTAGAGATTCGTTTATTTCCTGAC
>NZ_JAAHGK010000435.1:0-5457 GCF_010672505.1 Okeania sp. SIO2B9
TAAAATTACATGGGGATTCTAACCCCAAGTAATTTTGAACACCGTGTAGACGGTGGGGTATTAAACCCACAAAGAAAATGATAATAATATTAAAAATGAAGTAACAGGAAATTCTAGTCAACCAAAAACAGAGGAAACTAAAAAATTTGGATTTTTAGATTTCTTGACTTGGATGCAGAATGGGCAAATTATTTTCATCTTAATCTCTTCTATTATTGGCATTATTTTGCTGATTATTTATCCTAAGTTATACCCAGATGGATTACCAGAATTGGCTTTACCAATTCAAGACATAATTCCAACTCCACAAAAAGAAAATAAATCCGTTCATTAATGGATAATTGATAATGGATAATTGATAATTACCTCTGGTTAAAACCGTTACGGAATTGAATATAAGGAAATATTATTTCTTCTCTTGGTCGATTAGATATGGCGAGTAGACCCGTTCTTACATACCCGCTGCGAATATCGCCATCTCTCGACCGCTTTTTACCCTTAAAAGGGGAGGCTTTAAACCAGAATTATTTAATTATTAATTATTAATTATTCGGTGAATGAAATTTGTAAATTAGAGTATTTCCGTTAGCAATAATACCCAAAAATTACTGTTTAGTGAGTAGAAAATTTATGATAAAAGTTGCTGAATCATACGTTCTGCCTGAGAACCATAACCACCACCGAATAAATTAAAATGATTGAGAATATGATACAAATTATAAAGACTTTTACGTTGTTGATAACCATCATCTAAAGGCCAGGCTTGATTATAACCACGATAAAAAGCACTGGGAAAACTACCAAATAATTCAGTCATGGCAATATCAACTTCGCGATCGCCCCAATAAGTGGCCGGGTCGAAAATTACTGGCTCCCCATCTACAGTTACTCCAGCATTTCCCCCCCATAAGTCACCGTGAACCAGAGAAGGTTGTGGTTGATGACCTGCCAATAACTCTGGGATAATTTTTAGTAGGCGATCGCTCTGAGTAAAAGTACCACCCCGACGTTTTGCCAACTTGAGCTGATAACCAATGCGGTTTTCTGCCCAAAATTCTGCCCAGTCTGTATTCCAAGTATTAATCTGGGGTGTGGAACCGATAGTATTGTTGATGTCCCAACCAAATTCACTTTTACCCTGACAGTGATGTAAAGCGGCTAATTTACGTCCCATCTCTTCCCAAGATTTATCGTTACCACGACCACCTAAGTCTAACCATTCCAAGACAATATAAGAATTATTTCCCTCTGTTCCATAGCACAAGGGTTTCGGAACACAAATAGTCTGGATTTCACACATTTGCTTTAACCCCAAAGCTTCTGCTTCAAACATTGCTATCTGGGAAGCTTGATTAAGTTTGACGAAATAGTTGCGACTGCCATTAGTTATTTTATAACCACTGTTGATGCAACCTCCTCCAACTGAAGAATGGTTAGTAACTTCAAAATTTTCGGCCGTTACTTGAGTGATATGTTCGGCAATTTTTTTCCACATACATATACAGTCCTATATTTAATAATTTTTTTTTAAAATGCCAAAAATTAGCTATTGTGCTATACGCAATAGTATAAGGTGAAGTCCTCACAGAAACTGAACTAGAAACCATTTCTATTTGCCAGACCAGGAAAATCTGACTCCTCCACAGTTATTAATTTTTATATTTTTAAAAGTTGAAAAAATCTCTATTGCTACATACGCAATAGTAGAGACTCAAGTCCTCACAGAAACTGAACTAGAAACCATTTCTATTTGCTAGACCAGGGAAATCTGACTCCTCCACAGTTATTAATTTTTATATTTTTAAAAGTTGAAAAAATCTCTATTGCTACATACACAATAGTAGAGACTCAAGTCCTCACAGAAACTGAAACGGCAAATAATCAATTCCGTAAGTATATAGCGCTGTAGTGGAAAATGATCTCCATAAATTATCAATTATTCCCCTCCACCGGAGGGGTTAGGGTTGGGTTCCCTTTTCCCTATTCCCTGTTCCCTGTTCCCTCTTTTCTTGAAGATATCTAGTGTATATCGACTTGCAAATATAAGTTGTTTGAATAAAGAAAGCAGATTTTTCCTAAAAACCTGCTGTCTGGAATACTAGCTAATAATTTCGCCTAACTATAATGTTTCAGTATGAATCAGCGCTTTCAGCATACTCTCAACTTTTTCTTCCATCTCTACTAATATATTTAGAGATAGAGTAATATCATCTGCAACTCCCAAAAGTTTAGCCGCTTTTTTGACAGCTTCTTCCTCTTGTTTTGCATAATCTTTATCGGCCCGAGACATTTTAATGGCATGATAAAGCAATGTTCTTGGTGCTGACCAGTTAGGAACATCTGTTTTGATCTTGGGCAACAGGTCTTCCAACTTAGCATTCTTGTAGTCAAATTCTTTGTATTTTTCTATAGCTTCTTCAGGAGCGCCAACCATTCGTTGATGATTTATTAACCAATTCATCTCTGCCTCTGGCACATCCCCATCAGCTCCAGCAATAGCGAGCAACGCATACCCATAATTAAGATATGCTTCAAAAGGAGCGGAAGAAATACCCATAGTTCTTTTCAGGTATTCCGAACCTCCTATCATTTGCTCTTCATTTGTTGCCATAATTTGTTTCCTTATTTCTATTTGTTCAAGTTGAGTTTACTGTACTGACAATTTTTGAGCGTCACCGTCAGTACAGGAAAGACATTGCCGTTAGCTATTGAGTTTGGCTTACTCCTGGTAATTATATAGCGCCATAGTAGAAAATTATTTCTATAGCAATGTGCGCTGGCATATTTACAAATTGCAGGAATTGTCCAATAGCTAAAAGTCTTATATTATTCCAACGCAGATGCTGCGCAAACAGATTTTTATTCGCCCTATTGCCTGTTGCCTGTTGCCTGTTGCCTGCGCGCAGCGCTGTCTTTGCCTAACTCAAAACTTTTAACAACACTTCTGCCATTTCTTTACATCCGACTTGTTTCATTCCTTCGGACATAATATCCCCAGTCCGATAACCCAAATCTAATACTTGCAACACCGCTTCTTCAATTTTATCTGCTGCGGCAGGTTGCTCTAGAGCATAACGTAACATCATTGCCACACTCAGGACTTGTGCCAGAGGGTTTGCCTTATCTTGACCCGCAATATCTGGAGCAGAACCATGAACTGGTTCAAATACTCCCGGTCCAGAAGCACCCAGACTCGCCGAAGGTAACATTCCTATACTGCCTGTTAACATGGCAGCAGCATCAGAGAGAATATCGCCAAATAAATTTCCTGTGACAATCGTATCAAATTGTTTTGGCCAACGAACAAGTTGCATGGCAGCATTATCTACATATAGATGAGATAACTCTACATCTGGAAATTCTGAGGACATTTGAGTAATGCGATCGCGCCAAAACTGAGACACTTCTAGCACATTCGCTTTATCTACCGAACACAACTTACCGCCACGTTTTTGAGCTGTCTCAAATCCCACTTTAGCAATACGGTCAATTTCTGACTCAGTATAGGCCATCGTATTAACACCGCGTTTTTCTCCTGTTTCTGTCTCAAACAGACCTTTGGGCATGCCAAAATATACTCCACCTGTTAATTCTCGTACCACCATGATATCCACTCCTTCCACAACTTCTCGTTTGAGGGTAGAAGCATCTATTAGTTGGGGCAAAATTTTAGCTGGCCGTAAATTAGCAAATAATCCTAATCCGGACCGTAGTCCTAATAATCCAGTTTCTGGTCGTTGATGGCGTGGTAAATTATCCCACTTGTAACCGCCGATCGCTGCTAAGAGTACGGCATCACTATTACGACATTTTTCGAGGGTTTCTTTCGGTAGGGGTTCCCCTGTAGCATCGATGGCAACTCCACCGATAGGAGCTTCTTGAAATTCAAAGTTAAGGTTAAATTGGTTGCCAATAACTTTTAGGACATCTACCGCCACTGTCATAATTTCAGGGCCAATGCCGTCACCAGGGAGTAGAGTAATGCGGTAGTTCATAATGTTCTATGTTTTAATTTTCTACGAGTTAATTTGTGATTGAGCTAAATATTAACTATATATAGCAATCCTAAATAGGTCGTGACAAATCAAAAAGTAAATAAAAAAACTGAAACTCTTACCTGTTCCCAGTTAAGTGTTCCCTAAAAAGCAGTAAGATTTTTGACACGAATAAAATAGGATTGCTATAGCAATTTTTATTAGGGATAAAATAGAAATATTTGGTTTTTAAGGAACAGAAAATTAGAAAAATAAGTCTTCTTTAAGAAAGGTTGATAAATGCTGGATTACAATTTGAGTAGAAATTCCCATATTTCTATAAAATATAGCAATCCTAAATAGGTCGTGACAAATCAAAAAGTAAATAAAAAAACTGAAACTCTTACCTGTTCCCAGTTAAGTTTTCCCTGTTTCCTAAAAAGCAGTAAGATTTTTGACACGAATAAAATAGGATTGCTATAGTTTTTTATAGCGTTTCCCAAGGTCGTGAGGTACAGTTATCTTTTTGTCTTTTTATTCCCTGTTCCCTGTTCCCAGAACCGGTGTTCCCTCAAGCCTAAAATTTTGTACCTCACGCTTTTTGGGAATTGCTATATCAAGATTATATGATATTATTTTTCTGGCAGATCTAGTGATTAATTTTTATTAATTTTGTTTCCATTCCTAGTAAGATTATTTTAAAATTATTATATATATTTTGGCTGTAATAATTTTTTACTATCTAGTGTTTGTGTTTTCAAATGATTCGTAAAGTTCTAGGGTCTTGAAAGACTTGCTAAATATGGATATTGAGTTTACATCTTAAATAAAGATGCTATATATGAAATCTAAGTTCAGTTGAAGACTACAAATTTTATTTTCAGTTATTAATCTCACTAAAATTAGACAGAGTATAACATAAAATATCCAGTCAAATTTAATTAATTTAAAATGAATAAACCATTATTTCTGCTGAATAAATTGATGATAATTCTGGCACTGCCTATTATTTTAGTTAGCCTGGTTGGTTTTAATAATAAAACTCAGGCTCAAACTGAAGAAAAGCGTGCTGCTTGTGTCTTAGTTGATTTTGATGGTCGAATTAGGGCTTCAGGACCTTGCGACGTTAAAATAACTAAAAGTAATACTGGTGTAGAATTTGATATTGAATGGGATGGTTCTACAAAAACTCAGTTCTCTATGAGAAAATTTCCTACTGATGGAACTTATAGCGTAGAAATTAGCAATGGAGGAAGAGCTAGTATGAAAGTTGAGAAAGAAGGTTCAGTATTTATTTTGAGAAGTAGCAGTGGTTTTAGAGGCAGAGTAATATTTCCATAAAATAGCAATTAGACAAAATAAATTGATTAGGTATCAGCAAAATTTTTCTAGGCTTAAGTTTTTACTTATTTTATTATTTATCTACTAATCTTGAACTATTATCTTGTGATTAACAATGAATATTAAGTTACAATTTTCAACA